>CAKTXU010000019.1 GCA_934630995.1 uncultured Eubacteriales bacterium | reverse complement strand
GTTCCACCGATTTGCCGTCGGCGTCCTTGGATTTGTCAATCAGGGAGATGCCCGGATCGCTGGACGCCGTGGCCGAGGCGCCGGAGGAGGAATCCTCCCCGGCCCGGGGTATCAGCAGCAGCGCCGCCAGAGAACCGCCCAGAACGGCGATGACGGCCAGCACGATGATCAGCGTTCGGACCTGCTTACTCATAGATGCCTCCTCCTCAGGAATACGACAAGACAGACGGCGAGAATCGCCGCCGGAACGGCAACCACAAAGACAACGAGGATGATGTTGATGGTGGTCTTGGTGTAGGACAGGCTTTCTCCGCCCACTATCTTGGTGGAGATATTGACCGCGTCCTCGTTCCCCACCACCTTGTTCACCGTGGAAAGCAGTACCTCTTCATTGTTATACGCGGCGGTTTGTATTCCCTGGGAGGTCGCCATAAACATACTTCCCATCAGCAGGATGTTGCTCTCAATGACCTCGTTGTCGTCGTTGTAGGTCCAGTTCCGGGCCCACAGGGCGCCGTTTATCGGATAGGCGTCCGCTTTAAAGGTCGGATCCTTCTCCTCATCTCCAGTGGCATCCCCCGTCACATCCTTCACCGCCGCCAGCCTTGCGGTGTCGCCATAGGTCAGCAGCGGAATCACCGTGGAGCCGGAGGAGGTGTCGGTGTTGGTGTTGGTGGTCAGCAGCTGACGGGTGGGTCCCAGAACGGTGGTCATGCCGCCCAGCCCCTTGGTCACGTCCGTCTCCTGAATGTCCACATAGGAATAGTACATGCTGTAGCCCATAATTTTATTCGGGTCGGTCTCCAGAATCAGGTTGTCGGTGACCTCCAGCTGATAATTGTCCTTGAGGTAGCCGTAAAGGTTGGGACAGTCGGCGCTGTAGTTGACCACCACCATCAGGTTGCGGCCCAGCTGCCCGTCATTGCTCATCCATTCCCGCAGCCTTTTTATCTCCTCTTCGGTGAAATCCTTGGCGGGAGCGGCCACAATGCCCAGGGTGGAATTCTCATTGAACTCCGCGGCAGTTGCCAGATTCAGCTGTTCCACCGTGTAGCCGTTGCCCCCATACAGGCTGGACAGCCCGCTGATGACCGTGCTGTCCTCCTCGTGGCCGGTGAAGATCGTCAGCACCAAATTGGCGTCGCTGGTCACCGCGTTGAGCTTGGATATCAGCGCCTGCTCCGCCTTAGAAATCACGGTGTAGCTGGATTGATCCGTCGTATACAAATCGTTCAGGCCTATCTTCTGATACCGGTCCCCGCACAGCAGCAGGGTGTCGTAAACGGAGGGAGAATAGGCGCTGTACTTCGTTTTCCAGGTGGGATCGGTGGTGTCCACATAGGTGAGCTTGATTTTTCCTCCCGACAGGGACTGGCTCCTGACCAGCGCCTCGTGATACTGGCGCAGAATGGTGTTCAGCTCCTGGTATTGGGAAGCGTTCCCCGAGGAAAACACCTCCTCCTCGGCGAAAATGACGATCTCCACGTCCTTTTTGACGTTCTTGATGACCTCCACCGATTTATCCTGGAGGGAATAGGTCTTGTCCTTGGTCAAATCGAGATTCAGCGGAAAGCGATCGGCCAGGATGCCCACCACCACATTGAGGAGCACCACCGCCGCGATTACCACCACCGTCAGCCCGGTGGCCATGGCGCCGAACCGGAATTTCCGGGTATCGGCGCGGGAACGCTTTTTCTTGCCTTTTTTGTCGGCGGCAGGGACAGGCTCCTCCTCACCGGCTTCCTCGCCTACGGCGTCATCCTCCGCCGTCTGCTCCTCCTGAAGGCCGTCTTCCACCGGCGGTTCCTCCACGGAGGCCGCCGCTTCCTCCGCCTCAGCGGGTTCCGCTGCTTCGGTGATTTCCTCGGGAGGAACGGGATTTTCCTGATTCATCTCCGGATTTTCCGGCAGATTCTCTTTATTCATAGCTCGTAACCATTCCTTTCGCGGGATCTGGGACCTGAACAGGGCCCGGGAGTGTTTTCACGCCGGCGATCAGCTCCATCTCTTGCGGTCCAGCACGCGGACGGTCAGGAAGAGGAACAAAACCTGCATGCTCAGGAAAAAGACGATATCGTCGTAATGGATGACCCCGATGGTAAAGTCGGTATACCGCTGGTTGACCGACAGGAAATCCACCACCGTGCCTATCCAGCCCACATTGTTGAAAATGGATTTCAGGCTGTCCACCATCAGCAGGGCAAAGGATACCACAAAGGTGCCCAGCGCCGCGATGAACTGGCTCTCGGTCAGGGCGGAAATCAGCAGGCCGATAGTGATGATCATGGCCCCCAGCAGCAAAAGCCCCAGGTAGTTGCCGATAATGACCATCCAGTCGGGCTGCACCGAAAAGGCGATGATGATGGCAAACAGAATGGTGATGGACAAGCCGATGGCATACATCAGCAGGGCGGAGAAGAATTTGCCCATCACGATGCCGGTCAGGCTGACCGGCGCAGTCAGCAGGGCCTGATCGGTTTTCTGCCGTTTGTCGTCGCTGAACAGGCGCATGGTCAGCACCGGCAGAACCAGCAGCAGGACGATGGTGAACAGGCCGGAGAAAACACCGGTCAGGTCGGCCGTGCCGCCATAAGCGTTATATACGTAGAAATAAAAGCCGGCAAATCCAAACAGCACCGCCAGCACCACATACCCTACTGGCGAGGTGAAGAAGGTGCGGAACTCCTTGCGGAAAATGGCTGTCATTTCCTTTTACCCCCCTTTTTTCTCTGCGGGATCTGTTCCCGGGTCAGCGCGGTGAAGATTTCCTCCAGCGTCATCTCCATGGAGCGCAGGCCCATCAGCGCCCATTTGCGCGCCGCCAGCCGGTCGAACAAATCCCGGCGGATATCGACGCCCTGCGCAGGCTCCAGGGCGAATTCCACAACCCCCGGCTCCTTCTCGCCCAGGCTTTCCACCTGTTCCACGCCGGGCACCCGGGTCAGCAGCGCCGACACCTCGGTTTCCGGACCGGCCACCCGCACCAGGACCCGGCGGTCGCTGGAATACCTGGCGGAGAGAGTGGTGGGGGTATCGTCCGCGACGATGACGCCCTTATTGATGATGATGATCCGATCACACACCGCCTCGATCTCCTGCAGAATATGGGAGGACAAAATGATGGTGTGGTGCTTGCCCAAGCTCTTTATTAGGGACCGGATTTCGATGATCTGGTTGGGATCGAGTCCCACTGTGGGCTCGTCGAGAATCAGCACCGGCGGATTGCCGATGAGGGCCTGCGCCAGGCCGACGCGCTGCCGGTAGCCCTTGGACAGGTTCTTGATGAGGCGGCCGTACACATCCTCAATCTTCACCAGCCGGCAGATTTCCGCCATGTGCTGCTGCCGGGGCAGGGTGCACTTCTTCAGGTTGTACATGAATTCCAGGTATTCGCGCACCGTCATGTCCAGATAGAGAGGAGGCTGCTCCGGCAGATAGCCGATATTGGCCTTGGCTTCGTTGGGCTGCTCCAGCACGTCGAAGCCGTTGATTTTGACCACGCCCTCGCTGGCGGAAAGATAGCCGGTGAGTATGTTCATGGTCGTGGATTTGCCCGCGCCGTTGGGGCCGAGGAAGCCCAGGATTTCTCCCTCGTCCACCTGGAAGCTGATATCCTGCACCGCGCAGTGGGCGCCATACCGCTTCGTCAGGTTTTGTACCTCAATCATGGTTGTCATATCCCTCCTGTTAGATGTCGTCGTCCGCGTCCTCCGCGGCGTCCGCCTGCTGCAACGCGGGCAAATCGACAATTGCCTTTATTGTAGCAGGACACGCCGGGATCAGTTGTAAACAGTCTATAAAACTTGTGTGATTTTCATGTGTTTTTCCGTCTACAACCCGGGGTTTCATAACTTTTCAAGTATACCACCCCCTGTCCGCTTTTTCAATGCTCACTTTTTGGGGGAAATGACCGTATTTTGCGCTTTTCCCCGAAGTATGCTACACTGTGGGGAGCAATATGCCGCAAAGGAGGCGCCCGCCGTGAAATTCATTCATATGGCCGACCTGCATCTGGGCAAATGCCTGTTGGAAACTCCTCTTTTAGAGGAACAGAAGGCGTTTCTCCAGGAGCTACTCGCGCTGGCCGCCCGGGAGGCGGCGGACGCCCTGATTCTGGCGGGAGATATTTACGACCGCTCCGTCCCTCCCGCCGACGCGGTGGAGGCCCTGAACGCCTTCCTGGAAAGCGCCCACCGGGCGGGGCTTCCCATTTTGGCCGTTTCGGGCAACCACGACAGCCCCGAGCGGCTGAATTTTCTCAGCGGCGTGCTGGCGGATCAGGGGGTGCATATCGCGGGCCTCTACCGGGGCGCCGTTCCCCGCGTTACCCTGCGGGACCAGTGGGGGCCGGTGCATGTTTACCTGCTCCCCTTTCTAAAGCCCGCCTTCGTCCGCCAGGCCCTGGGCGGGGAGATCCCCGAAACCGACGCGGCGGTGAGGGCCGCTCTGGCCGGACTGCCGGAAAATCCGCAGGAGCGCAACCTCCTCGTCGCCCATCAGTTTGTCTGCGCCGCCGGTGCCGCCCCGGAAACCTGCGACAGCGAAACCCTGTCGGTGGGGGGCAGCGACCAGGTGGACGCCTCCGCCTTCGACGGCTTTGACTACGTGGCCCTGGGCCACCTCCACCGTGCCCAGCGGTCGGGCCGGGAGACGGTGCGCTACGCCGGCTCTCCCCTGAAATATTCCCTCTCCGAGGCGGCCCACATCAAGAGCGTCACCCTGGTGACCCTCTTTGAAAAGGGACGGGTAGAGGTCCGTCCGCTGCCGGTGACGCCACTGCGGGATCTGCGCCGTATCCGGGGAGATCTGGAAGCCCTGTTGGCGGCGGGCCGGGAGGAAACAGCCGGGCGGGACGACTACATCTGGGCGGTACTCACCGGCGACCCGGGCCTGGATCCCGCGGAGCGGCTGCGCCTTGTCTATCCCCGGCTTCTCCATGTGGAGCTGGCCCCGCCGGAGGGGGGATCGCTGGACGAGCCCTCCCTGCCCGACGGCCCCCGTAAGGACGAGTCTGCCCTATTCCATGAATTTTTTCAATCGGTGTGCGGCAAGCCGCTGACGCCGGAGCAATCCGCCCTGGTAGAGGATGCCGTAGCCAGCCTGCGGGAACGGGAAACAATGGAATAGAGCGGTTGCACAATGCTTGACTATACGCAGTCGGGGGGTGTTGCATGATGAAACATTTTGCAACACCCCCTCAGTCTCCGCAGGCACTCTGCCGGCGGCGCCACTGGGCCGGGGAACAGCCGGCCTGCTGACGGAAGGCCCGCAGAAAGACCGAGCGGTCCTCATACCCGCAGGCGGCGGCTATCTGCGCGACGGTGTAGTCGGTGGACAGCAGGAGCTGCTGCGCCCGGCGGATGCGGCTCAGGGTCAGATAGCGGTGGGGGGTGGTGCCGAACTGCTCCCGAAACAGCCGGATGATATGGTTCTGAGAGTAGGCAAACCGCCGCTGCAAATCCTCCAGACGCAGGGGTTGTTCGCAATTCTCCGCCATATACACCGCCATCCGCAGCGCCTCCGCCTCGGGAAGAGCATCCTTCCTCTCCCGCAGGGCCTTGAGTATCTGGTAAAAGGCGATGGAGGAATCCAGCGCGCCTCCCGCCGGGAGACGCGACGCCTTTTCCAGCTGGCGGCATACCGGCAGCAACGCCTCCGCCGGGAAAGAGCCGGAGAGGGACAGCCGATCCCCCGGCGGAACCTCCTCCCCATAGATCCCCGCAAAATGGATATAAAAATACCGGGGGCAGTCGCTGGCAAGCCGTCCCTGCTGAAAAAGCATGGGCCGCTGGATATACCACTGTCCGGCGGCCAGCGCCGTCTCCCGCCCTTCCTCGGAAAAGCGCAGCACTCCTTCCTGCATGAGAATCAGCACGCTGTCGGCACACCGCCGGGTCACGTGATGCTCCCCGGGCTCAAAGGCCCGGAAGGCACAACCCGAAAGGCGCGGCGGTTCCCGGAGATCGAGAAACATGAGGATGCCCTCCCTTCCACCTACAGGATACCATCTCTATGGTGATTTTTGCAACATAAATGTGGGGTTTTACTCTATGCTATCCCTATTTAACGGGCTATACTCACATTAGATTTTGCATCATAGGAGGCGGGATATATGCTCAAACCACTGCGTTTTTCCCCGTTTAGCGTCCGGGAGCTCCGTCCGGAGGGCTGGATGAAGCAGCAGCTGCGCATTCAGGCCGACGGCCTGAGCGGCCACCTGGACAAAATCTGGCCCGATATCCGGGACAGCCGCTGGATAGGCAGCGACCGGGAGGGGTGGGAACGGGTGCCCTATTGGCTGGACGGGTTCATCCCTCTGGCCTGGCTGTTGGAGGATCCGGATCTGCAGGCCCGGGCCAACCGCTATATCGACGCGATTCTGGCGGGTCAGCAGGAGGACGGCTGGATTTGCCCTGCCCGGCGGAGGAGCGGAGCCGTTACGACGTTTGGGCCGCCTTTCTCATCGGCAAGGTGCTGGTGGGCTATCACGACTGCACGGCGGATCCACGGATTCAGCCGGCTATCCGCCGGATGCTCCGCCAGCTGTTGGATCACATCCAGTGGCAGACTCTCTTCAACTGGGGAGCAGCCCGCTGGTTTGAATGCCTTATCCCGCTGTTTTGGCTGTATGAGCGGCAGCCCGAGGACTGGCTGCTGGATCTGGCCAACAAGCTCTGCGTGGAGGGCGTCGATTACCAGAGGCTGTTCCGCTTCTGGCGGGATCAAAAGCCCCGGCGGCAGTGGGGATATCTGACCCATGTGGTGAACCTGGCCATGGCGCTGAAGGCGGGCGGCCTCATGTCCCGCCTGGACGGACGGGATCCCGATGAAGACGCCCGGGATATGCTGCGCCAGCTCCAGGCCGCTCACGGCAATATCGCCGGGTATTTTTCCGGCGACGAATGCCTGTCCGGGGACAGCCCGGTGCAGGGCACCGAGCTGTGCGGCGTGGTGGAGGCCATGTTTTCCTATGAACAGCTGCTGCAAATCTCCGGCGCGCCGGAATGGGCCGACCGCCTGGAGCTGCTGGCCTTCAACTGTCTGCCCGCGGCCCTGAGCCCGGATATGTGGAGCCATCAATATGATCAAATGACCAACCAGGTGGAATGCACCCCTCTTCCCGAGGACGCCATTGTTTTCCGTACCAACGGCAGCGAGGCCCACCTCTTCGGCCTGGAACCCAATTACGGCTGCTGCACCGCCAACTTTAACCAGGGATGGCCCAAGCTGGCCCTGTCCGCCTTCTTGCGCTGTCCGGAGGGTATCGCCTCCGCCGTTCTCATCCCCGCTGCGGTGACGACCGCCGTGGACGGCGTGCGCGTGTCGGTGGAGCTGCGCACCCTCTACCCCTTCCGCGACCGTCTCACCTATGTGGTCACCGCCGAGGCGCCCGTGGACTTCTCCCTCCTCCTCCGCATTCCCTCCGGCGCGGCGTCCGCCACTGTGGACGGGCAGCCTGCGCAGCCCGGGGAGTTTTATGCGTGCCGCCGCCGCTGGGATGGCGTGGAGACGGTGGAGGTCCTCTTGCGGCAGGAGCCGGCGCTGGTGCCCCGTCCCCATGACCTGGTGGGCGTGCGGCGGGGAGCGCTGCTGTATGCGGTGGCCATCGATGAGAAATGGGAACGGGTGGAATATGAGCGGGACGGCGTCGAACGGCGTTTCCCGTATTGCGATTATCGGATCACACCCCAATCCAAATGGAGCTACGCTTATGTATCCGACCGTTTCGCCGCACAGGAGCACGACGACTTCGACCGGCCCTTTTCCACCCTCCATCCCCCCATTTCCCTGACGGCAAGGGCGGTGGAAATCGACTGGGGCTTTGCAAACGGCGTCTGCCTTCCGCAGCCCCGCAGCCGGACGCCTCTGGGCGCCCCCCGGGATATCCGGCTGATTCCCTACGGCTGTACCGGCCTGCGCATGACCGAGCTGCCCTATCTGCCCCTGGAAACAGACGAATAAATCCCGTAAGCCCCCGGTCTTTTGACCGGGGGCTTACTTGCGGGCGAAAGGCCCGGGATCCGTTATTTCATCCCAAAAAGCTGCTCCTTGTAATCCAGATAAAAAAGGTAATCCTCTTCCGGCACGTCGGGAGGACAACGGTGATCGCAGAAGGGGATGTATCCGCCCCGCTCCACCAAGGGGGCGACGCTTTCCAGACACCGCCGGATGGCGTCCCTTCCGGCCCGCAGCTGCATCTTATCCACCCCGCCCATAATCCTAAGATCCTTGCCGTAAGCGGCCAGAAGCTCGGCGGGATGACAGCAGCCGTTGACCTCATAGGGGAACATGCAGTTGACCCCGCCCTCCAGGAAGAACTCCAGAATCGGCCGGATATCCCCGTCGCAGTCCATATACCAGATGTCCACCCCATGGGCGGCCAGTTTTTTGTGGATACGCTTATAACGGGGCATCACCACGTCGCGGAAAAAAGCGGGCGGCACGATGGGGCCGTTCTTAAAGCAGATATCCTCCCATCCGGCGGCAAAATCAAAGTCGAAATGCGGCAGCAGCTGATCCAGGGATTCCTCCACCAGGACGCAGCAGGTCTCCACCATGTCCTCCACCATGGCGGGATAGTCGTACAGGGCATAGCAAAGCCCCTCAAAGGTGAGCATATCCCGGATTTTTCCAATCATGGATCCCACATCCACCCCCAGGGGGTATTCCCTGTCGGCGGGATGGGCCTTTTGCAGGGCCGCGATATCGATGACCCGCCCCTCCGGGCGGAACCGCTCCTCCTTGACCTTCTTCCAGTCTTCGGGCGTGACAACGGAAGCCTTCAGATAATGGGGAATGGTTCCGTGGCCGTCCCGGGGCACCTCCGCCAGCAGCCCGTCCCCGTTCATCAGGATGAGGCTGCTCTCCGTTTCCTCCACCACCTGGGAGGGAAAGGGCGGATTCATCCAGTTGTTCCCGCCGATAACCTGGATGCGGTCAAACTGAAAAAAGATGTCCGCCTCCTCGTTGCTGCGGATAGTATTATCCCGGAACATCTCCCATTGCTGGAAATTTTCCTCCCAGTACCCGAACTCCATGTTGAAGGACCGATCCATCGGCTGATAGTGCATCTGGGCGCGAAACCGTTCCCTGCCGGTCATCGTCCCCTTCCACCTGCTGCGAATAGGCCGGATTTCTCCCATCTTTTTCTCCTCCTCTTGCAGATTCATGCCTTTAAGGTAACACAGCGTCCTCCCTGATGCCAGGGGATTTCCTGCGTAAAAATATCAAAATAATGCCTTGTTTTTTTCGCCTGTCCGCGTACAATGGTAGGGGAGGTGAGAAGCGTGCTGTACGATTCCAGCGAACCGGTCAATATTCTTGAGTTTATAGCATATACCCCGCCCGGTCCTCCCCCGCCCCCCTTTATCGGGCTGCAGAGCATCAGCCGGTTCGACGCGGTGGACAGTTACCTGGTGGTACGGGACGACATGCCCGCGCTGCTTTTCGGCTATACCTTGGCGGGAAGGGGACGACTCACCTACAAAGGCCGGATACTTCCGCTGGAGCCCGGCAGCGCTTTTCTCATCGATTGCCGGGAATGGCACCGGTATGAAACCGACGGACGGCATTGGGATTTTCTCTGGATGCACCTGGACGGAGAACTGGCCTTCGCCTATCACCGGCAAATCGAAGGCGCCCGGGGTCCTGTGGTGGCAGGGACGCCGGCCTTCGCCGAATGCTGGCGGGAGGTGGCGGAGCTTGCCCGTAAAAACGACGCCCTGCTCCAGCCGCTGCTGTCCGCCGCGATATACCGGCTGCTGTCTCTTTTTTTCCTGCCCCCGCCACGGGACGAGCGTATCGAACGGGTGCTTTCCCTGATCCGAACCCGGGTGGACGAACCGCTGACAGTGGACAGCCTGGCCCGGGAGGCTTGCATGAGCTCCTATTATTTCCAGCGCCGGTTCCGACAGGAAACGGGGCAGACGGTCCACCAGTATCTCTGCCACCAGCGGGTGGCACGGGCCAAACAGCTTCTAGTCACCACCGACCTGCCTGTAGCCATTGTCGCGGAGCGAACCGGCTTCTCCGGCAGCTCCCATCTGTCCGCCGTTTTCAAGGCCGTCACCGGCCGTACGCCGGGAGAGTACCGGAAGTCGCCGTGAAAGAAAAAGAACGCGATCCCTATGCCTGCTTGAAAGGCATGCGAATCGTGTTCTTTTCTCTGTAATGGAATCAATCGCGTTTTGCAGCAGCACATATTTTATGTCAGAGGCCCCACCGACAGGTTGCCCATGTCCACCTCGCCGGTCAGCTTGACGCCGCCGCCGTTGAGGGTCCCCTCCACCCGGTTGCCGCCGGATTTCCCGGAAAAGGCCGCGCCGAATTTCTGTGTGACATGGCCCATATCGGCGGTCAGGTTCAGCGCCGCTCCCGTGTCGGCGGGGAGCAGTATGTCGATGCTCCCCATGCTGACGTCGGCAGTGGAATCCCCCGTCATGCGCGCGAATTCCAAATGGATGCTTCCCGCGTCCACCCCGGCCTTTACCGCCGCGGTCAGCTCCTTGAGCTTGACGGAGCCCGCTCCCACCTCCAGAGAAACCCGGTCGGCAGTCAGCCCCGTGCCGGTCAGCATGCCGGCGTCCACCTCCGCGTCCACCGTCCGGGCCGTCAGCCCGTCCATCCGCACGGTGGCGGCGCTCACGTCCAGCTCCACCGCCCCGAAGGTCTGGCCCGCCGCCAATGTCAGGGTTCCCGCGTCGGCGTCTACCTTCAAATCCCCCGTGAAGCTCTCGGGCAGAATCACCTCGACCTCCATCTTCCACCGGTCAAACCAATGCCAGCGATCCCCGATGCGAGAGCGGATGGTCAGCGTCCCGTTGTTGGCCTTGGCCTCCACTCCCTGCCGTCCGGTAAATCCCACGGCCGTATAGGTTATCGTGGCCTCCTCCTGCGCCTTGCGGGTGAGGGTGATATCCGCCGCGTCGATATCCAGATCCAAACGGGTGATACCGTTCATAGGGACGGTCAGCGTGTCCCCCGTTTTCACGCCGCTGTCCTTCACGCTGTCCCAAAGGGCGGCGAAGCCTCCGCCCACCGCGGCCAGGGTCAGGGAGGCGGCCAGGAAGAGGACGCATACGCCGCCGGAAATCCCGGCTATCCATTTTAATGCCTTCATTCGATTTCCATCCTTTCCATGCCGTATGGGTCACACCGCGCCCTTTGGCTCCGGATCGGGCCAGCGGCCCTCCCGGCAGATCCGCGCGCACAGCCGCACATAGCGGGTAATCAGCCAGACGATGCCTTTGATAAGCGCGATTGTGGCGCAAATAAGCAGTACGCTGAGGGCCAGAAAAGCCACCGCCATGCAGATCACCGACAGCCCCGCCAGCGGCTTGGCCATCAGGGGAATTCCCACCGCAATGAGCGCCACCGCCGCCACCAGAAAGCCAAGGGCCAAACCGGGAACAACCAGCAGCCCACCCAAAATCCCCGCCGCCGCGGGCAGAATGACGAGAACGCTTACCAGGATGACCACGATTGTCGCCACGGTTGTGTCCCCCTTGGACTTTGGCGGGACATATACCATTTGAACGGGAGGATAAGGCGCCGCGGGCGGACGCATCGGCGGTGGAACTGGCGCGGCCGGTGGCGGCGCGATCGGATTGGCGGATATTCCCTGCTGCACCTGGGGCAAATTCGGAAGGATCGGCTGCGCGGGAAGAGACGTTTCCGGCATCTTATCACCGGCGGCTCCCCGTTCCTCTAAAAAGGTGCCGGCCAGCTCCTCCGGGCTGCCCAGAGCCGCGGCAATCTCCTCCGCCGGCTTGCCGGCCTCTTCCCCGGCGCGGAAATGCTCCACATAGTCGCTGAGGATATCGATACGCTCATGCGGAGGCAGTGCATTCAGCACCCGCTCCATCCGGCTCAAAAATTCATCCTTCGTCATGAGTTGTCCCTCCTTCTTCGTCTCCCGCGGGCACACCCACCAGGACGTTGACCTGTTGCTGAAACCGCCGCCATTCCGCCCGGAGAAGCCGGGCGAATTCCTTGCCGTG
>CAKTXU010000018.1 GCA_934630995.1 uncultured Eubacteriales bacterium | reverse complement strand
CTTATCGCCGCCCAGGAGGGTTTGGGCGCGGACCTCCAGAAACTGGACGGTTTTCACGCTGAACCCTAAGGAGCCGTCGAAGCGGACGCCCTGCTCCACCCGGCTGCCCGCCAAGGTGACCTGCTCCAGCAGGGTACCCTCATCCCCCTGCAGCTCCACGCCGCAGACGGCGCCGTCCAGGGAGGGCCCCAGCGCAATGCCACGCAGGATGGCGCCCCGGTGGCCGGCACCGTCGAACACCACTCCGGCGTAGCCGAAGCTCTCCACAATCAAGTCCTCCAGCCGCACCCCGTTGGTGACGCCGCTTTCCACAAAGACAGCGGTGCCCACTCCCTCGAAGCGGACGTTTTTTATCGAAGGGGAGAGGCCGCCGCCTTCTCCGGCGGCAAGGCGCACCGCGGTTTTCTCACCCCGTCCGGCAGCGCCGCCCGCCTCATAGGAGAGGCGGCATTCCGTCAGGCGGCAGTTTCCGCTGAGGCGGAACAGGGCTTCGCCGGCGGTGGCGCGGATGGAGGTGACCGCCATTCCCTCCCCGACGACATCCTGGCCGTTCAGCTCCACCGTCCCCGACAGACGATACTCCCCGGCCGGAATGTAAATCCCCAGGCCGCTGGCGGCCGCCCGGCGGAAGGCCTCGGTATCGTCCTTGCCGTCGGAGGGCACGGCCCCGAAATCGGCCACGCTGACACAGCCGTCCGCCGCGCTGTACTCCCCGGCGGATATGGACGGGACGGAGGAACCGGGAGAGCCGGACGGGGTATCCCCGCCGCCCGGTTTTGTATTCAGCATAACCGCCACCACACAAATCAGAAGTATCAGAGCCGCCCCCAGCAGGGCAAGGACAATAAACAGACGGGCCTTTGCCTTTTGGGGCGTCTGCCCCCGGAACAAACCGTTTTTCAACTACGCCGCCCCCTTATCGAATCCCTTGGACAGATAGCGAATGCCGCTCTCGTCGCAGGGAAAAGCTGCGTAAATCTCCTGTTCGCCGTGCCAGGTGTACCAGACATACGCGGCGATATCCACCTCATAGGTGCCCGTCGCGCCGGCGCTGCGGGAAATCACCTTGAAGCCCCTGGCGTTGGGATTGTTCAGCCCGCCCTCCCGGGCGGCGTGATTATTGGGATGGACACTGTTCAGGCCTTTGAGATGCAGGGTTCCCACGACAAGGCGGTTGCCCTCACCGCTTCCGGCATCGCCCAGCTCCACAATGCTGCAATCGGGATAATCCAGGGGGTTGTAATACATAGTGATGCCGTCGATGAAGACATCGGCATTCTCCACCCGCACGCTGCCGGTGCCGGGTCCCGCCTGGCCGACGGCCTCCATGTGGACACTGCCCAGCCGCGCGCCGTAGCAGTTTCTCAGCAGCAGGGCGCTGTCAAAAATGCTGTGCTCCAGATTGAGCTGATCAACCACCAGGTTGTACTCCCCACCTTCAGCCGCGAAGCCGGCGCTGCGGGGAATTTCCAGGCTGGCCTTTCCGCCTATGTACACATTGGAAAAGGTATTCCCGACCTGTCCGGCCTTCTGTAAATCCACCCCGCGATAGCTGAAATCCGGGATATACAGGGTATCCGCCAGCAGACGGCTCGCCCCGGCATTTTCATTATCCGGCGCGTAAATCCCGGTGCCCACCTGGGTGATACGCAGATTCTTTAGCTGGGAGCCGTCCGCGGGTTTCTCCCCGCCCAGCCAGACGGCGACCCGTTCTCCCTCTTTTTCCGTCCAATCAACCAACTTGTCGCCGTACTGCAGGGTGAGATCCGATACCGTGCAGCGGCCGCCCAGGCGGAGGATGGGCTGGGCTTTGTCTCCGCAGGAGGAAGAGAGAATGGTGGCGCTGGATCCGGCGCCAAGAACGCTCTGCTCCGTCAGAGCCAGCGGCGCGGACAGCTCATAGGCCCCCTTGGACAGCTGTAGAATATGCCCTGTGGCCAGGGCTTGCCGGAACGCTTCGGTATCGTCCTCCCCGTCGGAGGGATATCCCCCGAACTCCTCGGGAGTGACCGTCTGTTTCACAGCATCCTCCGCCCTTTCCTCCGCCAAAGTCATGCCGCCGCCCAGGCAGGTCATGCAGACCGCTGCGGCCAGCAGCAGGAGGTTCCAGCGCCGCTTCATAATCCGCCCCCCTCTCCCTTGTTGACCGTCAGGAAGGTTCCGGCGGCCCGCAACGTTTCATAAGCCGCCTCATCCCCGTGCACCGTTGCATACAGATACCGGCCGATATCGACGGTATAGCGCCCCTTTGCGCCCTCCGACCGACCAAAAAAGGCGAACTCCCGTCCTGTCAGGCTCTCCGCCGTCACCGTATCCACCAGAAGGGTCCCCACCTCCAGGCGGGATTCAGGACTGCCGACGCCCGTATTGACATAGTAATCGCCCCGTCCCAGCCGGATGAGAAGTTCTCCGGCCCGGCAATCCCGTATCGTCAGGCTGTCGATGGAGCCGTTGACGTCCTCAAAGGTCACCAGCCCATTCCCCGGAACAGTCGCCTCCGTTTCATATAAGGCGATATTCCCCGCCTTCATGGCCCGCATGCCGAACATATACACCGGGCGGGCCGCCCGGACGTTTTCCACCATGAGGCCGTCCAGCACCGTTTCGCTCTCCTCGCCGCTGAAGTAGACCGCGCTGTCCGCTTCAAAGCGGGAGGTGAAATACAGGTTGCGGAAAACATTGCCGGTGCGCACCTCGGCCGACAGATCCATGCCCCGGAAGGAAAAATCCCTCACCGTCACATCCTCACAGGTGACTGAGAAGGCGCACGCATCCTCCACCCGGCCCCCCAGTATCGCATCCCCGACAGCCGGCGAAAGAACACCGGTCCCCACGTTTTCGATGACGACCCGCCGCAGAGACGCCCCCCGCTGAAGGGCCCAGGCCGCCCCTGTGAGAATCGCCGTGCGATCCCCCTGCTGTTCCCCTCCGGTGACCAAGCCGTCGGCAAACCGCAGAGTCAAATCCCGCAGGGAGGTGTAGGAGCCGGCCTGGATAATCGGCTGGCGGGGATCCTCGCCGGTGAAGGTGATAACGCTCTGTCCGGCGCCAGCGCCCGCCATCACCCGGGAGTCCAGATAGATGGGCTTGGAAATCCGAAAATCCCCGGCCGGGATGAAAATCCCTCCGCCGGAATTGGCGGCCAGCTGAAAGGCGTCCGTGTCGTCGGTTTTGCCGTCCCCTTTGGCGCCGAAGGCCATTACGTTCACAAAACCGGCGGGGCAATACGCGGCCGGCTTTTCATCGCCGCCGGCCACTCCCGTTCCGGCTGCGGTTACTAAAACCGCCCCCATACAGGCCAATCCCATACGCAATCGTTTCATACTCTCCTCCATTTTACTTTTTAGGAAATCATTGACAGTATTAATTTGACTAATAAGTTAAACATTTTCTTTAATCAAATTATAACATTTGTGCACAGTCCTGTCAATACAGCTAAAAAAATATTTTTCTCACCGGATTTATACGCAATAATCGGATTAATTATCCATTCCAAAGCTTTAATTTCTTTACTCAAAAGTAAATATTTATTTTACTCATCGGTTAAACTTTCCGCGGCTTATTGGCTATAAAAAAACACCGTTCCGGCTCAATCATCCGGAACGGTGTTTGGAATGAATGCTCTACTTTTCTGAGGTCAGGCCAGACGCATCAGATACTGGCAATACACATACACGTTTTGAATCTTCTTCGCCTCCACACCGTCATCCGCCTGGATGACCGGCTGGGTCTCTGAGGGGGTGATGTAGAGCTTGAAGACGATGGCATCCTGCCCGACCCGCATGTTGCGGATATGCTTGCACGGATAATTTCGCCGCGCGATGCCCAGATACTCGTAGATAACGGTTTCGATGTCGCTGTTGGAAAAGCAGCGCAGCACGTCGTTTTCGTCATGCACATCGATGATGGATCTGGCTTCCTCGAAGCTGAGATTCTGGCATTTGAACTCGCCTTCGTTGAGGACGGAAATCATATTGCTGTTGTCGAGCAGCAGCAGCGGCTTCGCGTCCCTGGATACTCCGGTTGCCTGCATACGCAAATCCCCCTTATCCTGCATTCACCGTCACGGTGTATCTTCAGTATAGCGTAAACCCGTCCCCAGCGCAAGCCGGGGACGGGTCCCAATGGAAAATATTAACAAAGAAACTCTTGTATTTTATCCTCTGTCCGGGTATAGTAAAGGCGGAGCCTTTATGGAAAATTTTTCAGGGAATCCGCCCGCTCATTTCTTGAGCTGAACAATAACGGCCACGAGCTCAAGCGGCCCGGTGCCGGTATTCCGAAGAGCGTGGGCTTCTCCGCTTCGGGTGACGGTGGCATCCCCCGCCTTGACCGGTACCGTCACGCCGTTGTCGTCAAAGCTCCCTTCGCCCGACAGAAAATAAAAAAATTCTTCCTCGTCCTCATGGACGTGGCGGCCGATGGACGCCCCCTCCGGCAGAGTGATGCGTGAAAACAAGCGTACGGGCGCCTGATAGTCCTCCGGCGACAAGGCGGCCGTCAAGGTGACGGTTCCGTCCCCCTGGCGCATATGGGGCCGCTGTTCCCGCGGCATATCGGCAGCGTGTCTGAGCATACTAGTCCCATTCCTTTCTCTTGACTTTCAGCGCTTTCCGCGCGAAAGATATCCCCTTCCGGGGAGAATTTCAAAACAAGGAGCTGTCCGTTTATGAAAAAATATGTGTGCACCGTCTGCGGCTATGTGTATGATCCCGCCGAGGGCGATCCCGACGCGGGCATCGAGCCCGGCACCCCCTTCGAGGATCTGCCCGAGGATTTCGTCTGCCCCGTCTGCGGCGTGGGCAAGGAGCTGTTCGAAGCCGAGGAATAAGCGATTTTCTCTGAACGCAGGCATCCGTCCGGATGCCTGCGTTTCTATTTATACGCCGTTTAATCCTTCCCGCCTATTTTCTCCGAACAGGCGCGGCAGTAGCCGTAGAGCTGTATGACGTGATCAGTGACGGTAAAGCCCGCGGTTCCGGATAGCTCCTGTTCCAGCTTTTCAATGGGGCATTCGGGCAAATCCAGCTTCCGGTGGCAGGCCTTGCAGATCATATAATGCTTATGGCCGTGAGGATCGGCCAGTGCGTAAAATCCCTCCCCGCTGTCCAGCAGGCCGTGGATCACCTCGCCGCGGCCCAGCATGGCTTCCAGGTTGCGGTAGACGGTCGACTTGGCCAGGGTGGGCTGCTTGGCCGCTCCCCGATTATAAATCTCTCCCGCAGTCAGGGGCTCCCCCGCCTCCCTGAGAATGGTCAGGATGAGCTGCTTTTGCCGGGTGATTCTCGTTTTTTCCGGCATCACCGCCGCCTCCCTTCCTGTTTTCTGTTTCTATTGTAGCCTCCGCCCCCGCGCTTGTCAATGTCGACAGCTTTCTCTTGACAAGCCGAACACGGGGGAGTATGATTATTGCTACCCAGTCGCAATAATAAGGAGGGAGCGGCATGACTGCAAAAAAAATTGGAGGGATTGCCCTGCTGATGGCGGCCATTGTGGCTGTGTCCGCTGCGGTGACAGCCTTCACCGGCACGGACGGGAAGAAAAAGGCCCGGCTGCGGGTGGCGGCCTCCTTTTATCCGGTCTATATCGCGGCCCTGAATCTGACCGATGGCGTGGAGGGGGTGGAAACCCTCAGCCTGACGCAGCCTCAGACCGGCTGCCTCCACGATTATCAGCTCTCTCCGGACAACCTGGTAACGCTGGATGATGCCGACGTCCTGGTGATCAACGGAGCCGGGGCGGAAGCCTTCCTCAGCCAGGTGACCGCCCAGCTGCCGGAGCTTCCCGTCATCGACACCTCGGAGGGGATTTCTCTGCTTGAGGGGAGTCGTGAACATCACCACGAGGAGGGCGAAGGGGAGGAGGAGCATTTCCTCCTCAATGAGCATATCTGGACGAGCCCCTCCCGTTACCGGCAGCAGATCGAAAATCTGCGGGACGGTCTCTGCGCTCTGGATCCCGGCAATGCCGCCCATTATCGGAACAACGCCGCCGCCTATCTCGAATCCATAGCCGCGGCGGAAACGGATCTGCGGGAGGCGGCGGCCGCCCTGCCCGCCCGGTCGGCCGTTATCTTTCACGACTCTCTGGCCTATTTTGCGCAGGATCTGGGGTTGACGGTGGCCGCCGCTCTTCCTATGGGGGAGGAGGCCGCTCTGTCCGCAGCCGAACTCAAAGAGGCGCAGGAGGCGGCCGCCGCGGCGGGTCAAATCCTGCTGCTTTACGACAGCCAGTATCCCGCAGCGTACACCTATGTGGGGGACGGGGCGGCATGGCGCCGGATCCTCACATTGGATATGGGCGTCACGGGTCCGGCGGACAAAAACGCCTGGCTGAATGCCATGTCTAAAAATGCCGACGCGCTGTGGGCAGCGGCAGAGGAAGGGGGAGGCATATGAGCGGCTGCGGGCTGCATTGCCTCAAAATCAACCATATCACCGTCCGGGCGGGGGACAAGGTTTTGCTTCAGGATGTCGATCTTCACGCCCACTGCGGGGAGCTGACCGCCGTCATCGGCCGCAACGGTGCGGGGAAATCCACACTGCTCAAGGCCATTTTGGGAGAACTGCCCCATACGGGGACGGTGGAATTCAGCGGCCATGCCGGCCGGCCCGTTTCGGGAAAGCCACGGGTAGGCTATGTTCCCCAGTCGCTGAATGTGGATCCCGGTTCACCGGCCACGGTGTACGATATGGCTTTGGCCTTCACTTCCGGATGGCCAGCTTTCCTCCCCCGCCGAAAGGCCATCACCCGGCGGTTTGCCGGCCATTTTGCCCGGTTTGACGCCGACGGCCTATTGGAACAGCCGGTAGGACGGTTGTCCGGCGGCGAGCTGCAGAGGGTACTCCTGGCGGTGGCCACCCTTCCCCATCCGGATTTGCTGATCCTGGACGAGCCGGTGTCGGGGGTGGACAACACGGGACTCAAACGGTTCTATGCGCTGCTGGATACCCTCAAGGAGACCGATGACATGGTCATCCTGCTGGTTTCCCATGATCTCGACTATGTGCGGCGGCGGGCGGATCGCGTGATCCTGCTGGACGGGGAGGTCAGGGCCGCCGGCGCGCCGGACGAGGTATTCGCCTCCGAGGCTTTTCATCAGGCCTTTGGGAATCGGCGCTCACAGGAAGGAGGGACCGGCGATGTGGGAAACGCTCTTTAGCTGGTGGGACTATGATTTTATGCGGCGGGCCTTCTTCGCCGTGCTGCTCATCATGCCCCTGTTCGCCCTGCTGGGTACAATGGTGGTCAACAATGGCATGGCCTTTTTTTCCGATGCACTGGGGCATTCGGCCTTGACCGGGGTGGGCATCGGCGTGCTGCTGGGTTTGTCGGAGTACAGCCTCGTCATGGTCGCCTTTGCCGTGGTGTTCGCTTTACTGATGAACAGGATCCGCCATTCCCGCCTTTCCTCCACCGACACGGTTATCGGGGTGTTCTCCTCCTGCGGCATCGCGCTCGGGCTGGTCATCCTCTCCCGGGGCGGCGGGTTCTCCAAATATCAGAGCCTCCTCATCGGGGATATCCTCTCCATCTCCCGGAACCAGCTGCTGGTGCTGGCCTTCACGCTGGTGGTGGTGTTCCTGCTGTGGCTGCTCTGCTTCAATCGCTGTCATGCGGTTTCCATCAGCCCATCCCTGGCCCGCAGCAAGGGAATCGCGGTGCGGCTGATGGACAACCTCTTTGTGGTGATCATCGCGGTGGTGGTGATGATGGCCATCCGGTGGGTGGGGCTTCTGCTCATCAACGCCATGCTCATCCTCCCCGCGGCGGCGGCCCGCAACGTGGCCACCAACATGCGCAACTACCATGTCACCGCCCTGGTTTTCTCCCTCTTCTCCGGGCTGACCGGGCTGCTGCTGTCCTATTACAACGCGGTGGCAACCGGCCCCCTCATCGTGCTGGTTGCCGCAGCGCTTTTCTTCGGCACCTTCGCTATGCGGGAAAAGAACTGACGGCGCAGCTCAAAATCGATGAATATCCGCTGGGGAAATGGGGACTGCCGTCGCGTTCGACAGCAGTCCCCATTGTATGCATATTCCCCTGCGGGGATATCTCGATAGTTCAATATAACACCCGTATACTGTAATCCCTGTCCACGAAATCCTCTACGACATCCATGAAATGACAAGGCGCCAAGGAATATGTGTTCATCAGCCTGATCAACCATTCCACGCCCTGCCTATCGGTGCTGATATCCCGGCAAGCCACCCGCTCCATGCCGGCGTCGGTTTCCCCAACAATTCCATATGTATATGCCGACTCTCCATCGGAGGTTTCAACCCATTCCCTCACCAACGAATAGCGGAGATTCCTGACCTCCTCCTTGTCCTTCAGCGTTGCGGCATCCTCGTTGGAAATAGGGTGCGCCGGCCGGGTGTCCGACGCGGGATAACGGAGCACTTCGCCGTCAATGATGTGTTCGTCGTCCTCTCCCTCCGGTTCGTCCAGCGCCTTGGTCAGCCTGTCGATGGTTTGGCGGTGATGGAGCTTCCGTGCTTCCGGTTCCAGCTGTGACAGGCAAAAACGATATTGCCCTGTTTGCTCCTCCAGCTCGTCCGTCTCCGGGTCGTGCGCAAACAATAGCCTGTCCGACGACACCCGCATCGCCGTGGCGATTTTACATAGCGTCCCGATTTTCGCTTCTACCTCGCCCCGCTCGATTTTCCCCACATGACTCATCTCCAGATTCGCCATATCAGCCAACATTTTCTGACTCCAGCCCAACGCTTCCCGATTATGCCGGATATTGTCGCCAACACGAATCTGGGTTTCCTTGCCTTCCTCCTGATAGCGCATCCGTCGTCCTCCCAACATCTGTGCTGTCTAAAATTCATGTATTTAATGATACCGGATTTTATTAGTAAAAACAAAGTCTTGCGTGACGTTTTACCCCAAAATTCTAGATTTTTTGACTTCTTATCCCCACGTATATTGGTTTTGCGTTCATGCGTTTGAAACAGGACGCGTTTTACCCGTTGTCACAGCCGGAGCGCCGTGCTATGATGTGATATACATGGGAAAGGAGAAGGACAATGGATATAGAATTTCTCAACCGGCTGGACGCCTGGCATGAGGAGGACAAGCATCGGGAAATCGTCGAGGCGATATCGTCCCTGCCCGAAGAGGCGTGTAATTTTCCTATAACAGTTCGCTTGGCCCGGGCACTCAACAACCTGGGGGAGTACGAATACGGCCTGCGGGCACTGGAATCCGCGGCGGACGAGGGCGCAGCCGATCCCCTATGGCACTATCGGCGGGGGTACTCCCTCTATGGATTGGAACGGTATGCCGAGGCCGCGGAGGCTTTTTCCGCAGCACTTGCACTGGATCCAAACGACGAAGACGCCCAAGACATGCTGAACACCTGCCGCGAAGCGCTGGAAGCCCCGGCGGATGAAGCGACGGCTCCCGCACTGTATGAGGAGGAGGAGCTGGAAGCGCTGGAAGCGCATATCACCCGCCACTTCGGGCCATACGATACCGTCTTTCATGAGCTCTACTTCCCCGACATCCATGTGGACATCGCCGTCGTCAGCCCCACTCCCGCTCGGCCCTTCTATACCCTGGTCACCATGGGAATGGGCGCTCACCGGATGGCGGTGCCGGACGATCTATCCGGCGAGGGACTGAATAGGGCGGAGCTCCTTGTCTGTCTCCCACCCGACTGGGATCTGCAGGATACGGCGGAGGAAAGCTACTGGCCCATCCGCTGGCTGAAAATGCTGGCCCGTCTGCCCGGGGAGGAGAACTCCTGGCTGGGCTGGGGCCACACCGTGGGAGGTGAAGGCCCTCTGGCGGATAATACGGCGCTGGACGGGATGATGCTGATATCCCCCTGTCTGGAGGAGGATACGCCGGGACTTCTGCCCCTGTCGGGAAGCGAAGAGGCGGCTTTCTGCCCGCTGCCCGGCGGGGAGCGGGTGTGTTTTTATCAAATGCTGCCGCTTTATGCGGAAGAGATGGCGTACAAGCTGGCCCAGGACGCCGACATCCTGTTGGAACGGATGAGTGGCCGGGTTTCCGCGCTGGTCGATATCGCCCGGGAAAATGTCTGCGCGCCCCGCCCTCTGGAGGCGGAGGACTTTCACGAGTCGGCATATTGCTCCTGTGAAACGGAAGCCTCCGTCTGGGGCAACCCCGGCGTCAGCGTCACTGTGGATTTTCCCGGCGGACAGGACTGGGAAGAGGGGCTGGAGGAATACCTCCCCGCCCTGCGGGAGCGGCTGCATTGGCTGGGAGAAAACCGAAGCGCGCTGGAGGACTGCCTGCTGGAGGACGGTATGCTGGAGCTGGCCGGGGATTGGGCTTCCAGCGCGGAGGAGGCGGAGGACGAGGAAGGGGAGTGCTATGTCATGGAGGATGGGCAAAAGGTGTTTCTTCCTATCCGCGAGGAGGACTTCCGCGCCAGCCTCTATATCGAGTCGGTGGGTATCGATTTGTCCTCCGGTGAACCGGCGCTGCAGCTGTGCCTGTGCTGCTCTCCCGATTACTTCGCCGGACACTGTCTGTGTGTGTCGGTAGACGCGGAGGGAAACATCGAAAGCGGCGGCCTGGCGGGATGACCCGGGAAAATCGCATGCGGGGCAAATTGTAGCAGACATTTTATATTTTTTCACTCTTCCCTTGACTCTCCCCTTGACTGTCATGTTACGGTAGGAGTAACAATATTCAAGGAGGCGGCTGTCGTGTATAAAATAGGTGAACTCTCCCGTCTTTGCCGCGTGCCGGTCAAGACTCTGCGTTTCTATGCCGACAAGGGGCTGCTGCCCCCGGACCAGGTGGATCCTTTTACCGGCTATCGCTATTATGCACCCGGCAGGCTCCGGGATGTGAACCGGATTCTTGGCCTCAAGGAGTTGGGCTTCACTCTGGAGGAAATCCGCCGCCATTTGAAAACAGGGGACGATGCGTCCATCATTCTCCTGCTGGACGGGAAGACGGCGGAGCTTACCCAGCTACAGGATCAGACCGCCGAGCGTCTGCGCCGGCTGTCAGCAGTCAGAGAGTGCCTCACACAGGAAGCGTGTCTTCCGATTACCGTCACCTTCCGTTCATCTGAATCATTTCATGTTCCTCTGGAACGCCGTACCTTTACCACACTGGACGAAGCCAGGGAACAGGCGGGCGCGCTGCTGACCGGACAGGCGGGCGAACGGGCTGTTATCGTCAATTATGAAACAGACTATCGGGATGACGGCGTTTTGGATTTGGCAGTGGGCCGCCTGCCCAACGCCGGTGGGGCGGTGCGAAACTCTGACGGCTTAGATGCCTCTATCCTTTGCCGGCGGAAGGAACTGGACAATGCCTATCTTCTCCTACTGCGCATCCTGCGGGAAAACCACTACCAGATAACCGGCGCATTCACGGAAATCCTGTATGACGGGGAAACGACAGAACTGCGTGTGCCGGTTTGTAAGCTGACAGAACTCCCCCGGCCGCGAAACGACGAAATCAACCTGCCCTTCGAGGACGATCCCTGGGCGGTCGGCCGGTGGGAATTTGCCGATCTCGTTCCCAGCCCGGCGCATTACCGCCCTGGACGCCGTAAATACGGGGGCGAGGTGTCCTTCCCGGAACTTTATTTTTTGGCAGGCGGCGAGCGGTATTGGTGCTTCGGCTGGACAAAGGGGTTTCTCCTGTTCTCCTTCGGTTATCCCAAGCGGCGGGGGTGGAACCCCTACCGGATTGAGAGGGTGGATGGCATACCGACCATGTTTATCGAGATGAAAACCGACGAGTATTTCCTCTATGGCGGGCAGCCGGAAGTACTTGTCTACCAGCAGGCCGACGCCAGGCCTCGCACCGCCGCCGACATCCGAATGCGTGACGATACCGCCCTTCCCTTTCTATCCGAGGACGGGATAGCGGGCCGGTGGAATTCTATCGGCTTTGCCCGGACACCCGAGGCGTTCATGGAAGAAGCGGCCTCCGCCCTGCCGCCGGAGGCCCTGTACTGGAAATGGGTGGAGTTTGCGCCGGAGGGCAGCTGCAAGGTACAATATGGAGAAAAGGCCCCCCTTCAATTGGCCTGGACCAGAGGATTCCTGCTCAACCACGAGGCATCCCTGACGGAAAAATATATGCGCAGGGAACAGGCGGGCCGCTCACTTCTGTTC
>CAKTXU010000017.1 GCA_934630995.1 uncultured Eubacteriales bacterium | reverse complement strand
GGAAGGGGGTGTTGTCGTTCATTTCCACCTGCACCTGCAGGGACAGCATGTAGTCGTCAGGAAGCTCCCCGCAGTCTATCCAGAACGCGATCGCCTTGGCCGTGCCGTCCTCATCGCCGCCGATACCGACTGAAATGACGGCGTTGGGCACTTCCCCGAAAGATATGCTTAGCTGATATGCGTCGTTCCGGCTGATTATCGCCGCGTCCGGCGCGGGATCCGCCCCCCAGGTCCAGATGCCGTGGCCCAGCCCGGAGGCCCCGGCGTCCTCCTGAGTGAAGGAAAACGCCGGCACCGTCTCCCCATAGGGGTAGCCGCCTTCCGCGGCGGCGGTCAAGGGCATCGTCAGAAGGAGCATGGCCAATGCGAGGGTCAGAGCCAGTCCGCTTTTCAATGTTTTCATAGGGATTCTCCTTTCTTATGACAAGCTATATGGATACTGGCGTCCTGCCGGAGCGTCGGTCCGGACGGAGCCAGTCAGCCGACTCGCTGGAATTTCACCATATCAATGCTGCTCCAGGCGCCGCCCAGGTCGGTAGCGTTATCGATGTTGACGGCGATGCGTACCTTGCCCTTTTCCTGCAGCTGCAGAGCAGCCGACACCCTGGCACGGGGGGCCGACGGCTGCTTGGCCTCGTCCACCGCCAGCTGGTCGTTCACATAAATCTGCATGCGGAATTCCCCGTCGCCGTAGCAGCCGCCCCACAGATCGAAAGACTACTCATAGCTCCCCGCGGGCACCACGCCGACGTCATAATAGAAGAAGGTCTGGGTCCGGCCGAAGGTGGGTGTATTGTTCCAAAAATTCACGCAATATTTGCCGTCGGAAACCCCCGCTTCCTTCGTATCATGCAGGATCTGGCAGCCCGCCTGGGTCTGACCCACCCAGCCGTCTTCGATGCCGCTTTCAAAGGACGGATTGCCGACCAGATTCTGTCCGATCGGGGCGTCCAGCACCGGCAGATTGTCCAGATCGACGATCGGATCCTCCGGACGCGCATCCTGATCCGGCTTCACCTTTTCGGTGCAGGATAGCCTGAGAAGCCTCCCCTTGTCGTACGACGCGCGGAAGCTGCCGTCCTTGCAGTCCTGCAGCTTCACCTCGTCCCCCGGGACCCAGGCGCCGCTGTCGTCGAAGCTTCCGTATTCCGCCTGAACGCCGGTGCCGTACAGGGAAAAATACGCGTCCTTGTCGGCGAAGCAGTACACGGCGCTGCCCTCGGCCACGGCCATCCCCACCGCGTCGCTGGAGCCGCGGCTTTCCATCCGCACATACAGGCCGTCGAGAGACTTTCTGGCGGCATAGCGTGTCGACGGCAGATTGTTTTCGGTATTAAAGCCGGCACGGGCGGCCACCGGCGCCTTGGCCAGCAGCGCGCCGCACTCCTGAATCGAATGGTTCAGCACGGACAGGCGCTCCGTCCAGGGCATGACGGCAAAATCCTTGCCATAGACGCCGTTGGTGCCCGACCAGGGATTGTCCGCAATGGGATAGATGGTCAAATGCCCGCCCTGTACCAGCGTTTCCACCACATGAGAGGTGATGTTGGTGAAGCCGCAGTTTTCCATGATGTGCGGAATGCGGCTGTCAAAGCGGTGGGAAACCAGCTGCGTCGTCACCCCCAGCTCCTCGCCGTAGGGATCCGTTCCGTTCATATCGATATAGGGCGTGTTGAAAACAAAGTGGGCTGCCATGCCGTAGCCGTGGTTGACGTGGGTGATCATCGGGTGCGCCGATTCCTTGACGACCCTGCCCAGCTCGTTGATATAGGCCGCCATCTTCTCCGCCGTCACCTCATGCGAGTTGTAAATCGCCTCCGTCGCCTCGCATTCCAGCTCGATGCCGACGATGCGCCGGTTCACGTCTTTTTCCGCGATATAGGCCATGAAGGCCGTCAGCACCTTCTTCTCCTGTTCCAGAAGCACCTCGTCGGTATAATCGGCGATGCATTTGACGCCCCCCAGATCATAGGTGTCGCAGGTTCCGTCCGGCGCGTGGGAGTGTCTGTCGTGCGCCTCCTGAATATAGGCCGGCGCGCCGCCGATTCCCGGGCCGTAGCCGATGCCGTACCACTGCAGGTCGACGTACATATCGTATTTTTCCGCGACCTCCAAAATCGTATCGAGCTTGGAGAAGTTGGGAGTAGCGGTCAGCGACGACTGTACGTCGCGCCAGAAAAAGCCCCAGGAAATCGCCGGAATAAAGCCGTTGTAGCCGGCCTCCTTCGCCTTGGCCACCATATCCTCCAGCGTGTATGCGTCGCCTTCAGAGTAGGTATGGACAAAATTGACCATGGCCGGTTTCCCGTTGTATTCGATGTAGTAGGTTCCGTCCGCCCGCTTTTTCAGGCAGGAAACCGGGTTCTCACCCGTCGCCGGCTCCGGCGTATCGTAGGGGATTTCCAGAAGCTGAACCTCGTCCAGCACAATCCGCCCTCTCGCGCCCTCCGCTGTCAGACGGAAGGAGATTTCCCCCGGTTCGGTCAGCTCCACCGGCGCGCCGACATATTCCAGCCAATAATTTTTCTGGCAGATTGTGAAGGTCTGCGTCGGTGTTTTGTTGACATACAGCACCATGTCCGCCGTATCAGGCATGGACACAGCCCACACGAAAAAACGCAGCTGATAGCGGCCCGCCGGTACGTTTTCCACCTTGTAGGAGACGCTCCCGTCCCCGGTTATCATCACGGAGCCCTTGTCCGTAATGCGGCGGGAATACTCCTCGGAATACGCGGCGCCCTTGGCCAGTGTCCAGCCCTCCGCGCTGCCGGCGAAGCGGCCGCCCGTCACGAGATCCTTCAGGTTCTCAACCACTTGAAACTCCACCTCCGTTTGTCCCGGCGCGGAACTGGAGGAGACCGCACCGGAGTCCGCGCTTTCCGCCGGCGTCTTTGCGCAGCCGCCCAGCATCGACAGAATCAATGCCAGAGCCAGCGGGAGACTGCCTCTGTATTTGTTTTTCAACTTGCTATCCTCCTTGCGGCGCTTACGGCGCCAGACGGTCGTTGGTTCTATCCAGGTCAGCCTGGAACACCGGATTGCAGGTCGCCATGGCCGTGGCTATCGTGTAATTGCCCACCAGACAGTGGTACAGCTGGTTCTGGACCGAGCTGTACCAGGCGTCGCCGAAGCCCAGATAGGGGAAAACCGGATTGGGTAGCTTGTTGAGCATGCGCAGGGTTTCAATCGACTCCTCGTCGCAGACGTATTGCTCCCAATCCTGTATCCGCTGCTCCTCCACTCTCTCCTCGTCCACCAGGGGAGCGGTATACGCTTCCATGACCGCGCCTATCTTGTCCGCAAGCGCTGCGTCCATGGAGCTGTGCATTACGTAGGACAGGAAGGACTGGGAAATCAGCTGATACTCCGTCTGGCCGGGGCCGAGCGGCATCGGCACGATGCCGTACCCGTCGCTCAGCGTATCCTTGGCGGCGACGCCGGGGTTGGTGATGTTCGTCTGGCACATGGCGCAGTTGCCGTTCATGAACTGCTTTATCCCCCAGTCCCATGTGGGTTTGTCGTCGGGCAACAGGGTGCTCTTGTCCTCCACATTCATTTTCCGCAGAAAGCTCAGGGCCGCGGTGGTCTTTTCATCCTCCAGGCCGGATACAAAGCGGCCGTTTTCCGTTTTGACCGTTGTTCCGCCGAAGGCGGCAATAAAGTAAATCACCTCCGGATCCACTAAAACCGCCGGCATACCGTACGTGTCGATTTTGCCGTCGCCGTCCGTGTCGCGGGTGGCGTCCCTGGCGAGCTTTGCAAAGTTTTCCATCGTCCACTCGCCCCTGCCCATCAGGTCGTAAGGGCTCTCCAGGCCGAGACGGCTGAAGAGGCCCTTGTTGAAGAAAATCGTAGCCTCGACAGCCGGGCGGCTAATCGAATATGCATACACCTTATCGCCGATTTTACATTTTTCCTCATTGTCCCGGATAAACTGCTCCAGCTCCAGATTGACCACATCACCGATAGGGTAGAGCAGGCCCTGGGAGGCGTAGCTATAAACATACTCACCGCGCATGAGAACCAAATCGCCAAGACGCTCTCCCGCCATGGCCGAGGCCTCGAACTGGCTGTACAGATCCGCCACCGCGTCGAAAACGATTTTGCAGTTGAAATCCTTCTGTACATCCAGAAAGCGCTGATACTGCAATCGCTGCATTTCCGTCCCGCCGTCCGCGGTGGGCTCCATGCCTCCCCAGGGGGCGACGATATGGATTTCATAGCCGTCGAGACTCACCTTTTCCGTCTCGGAGGCATCGGATCCGCCGGACGGGACGGACGCCGCCGAAGACGTGTCGCCGGAGCGGCACGCTGTCGCGCCGAACATCAGAATGCCCGCGCAAAAAATCGCCAATAACCTTGTTGCCGTTTTCATTAATCAGTCTCCTTTCTCAATCTCCTGTTCTCTTGCCAAGATAGGCCCGGTCCTCCTTCCTCCTTCCCGTGCGTTCAGCCGACGATACCGCTGCGCTCGATTCCTTCGATAAACTGCCGCTGCATCAGAACATACAATACAATCAGCGGCAATATAGCCAGCAGGCAGCCGGTGGCGCTTATCTGATTGGCGTAATATTGATCCAGCGACTGCGATATGTTTTCTTTATCCATCACCGTGTAGGCGAGGGAGTTGAGCTGCATGGACAGGGTATTCAGCTTCGGCACAAACCAGCTGGTATAAAAGATATCCGTCCACTGCCACACGCTGGAAAAGAGAAAAATCACCGTCAGGATCGGCCGGGCCGACGGCAGCATCACCCGGAAGAAGGTGCCTGCGAAGCCGGCGCCGTCGATCAAAGCCGCCTCCTCCAGCTCCTTGGGCATATTCCGGAAGAACTGTCTGGCGAGATAGATGTATAGTCCATTTTTCAGGCCCATGCACGTCATCCCGGTCAGAACCATGGACCACGGCGTATTGATGAGGCTGACCGGCGCGCCAAGAATGAGGGAAAAAAGCTTAAGCGGATCGAAAAACCGATAATTCAGAAACATCGGAATCACGATGGTCTGAGGCGGAACGATCAGCACCAGCATGACCAGCGCAAACATCAGTTTTTTTCCGCGGAACTCAAAGCGGGCGAAGCCGTAGCCGGTCAGCACGCAGGAAAACAATTGGGTGACGCTGGTGAGCAGCACGATAAGCAGGCTGCCCAGCGCCGCTTTGGGGTAATCCAAATAGGAGAACACCTTTATAAAATTATCCAACGTATAATGCCGTGGCATCAGCTGCACCGTCGTGTCGTAGAGATCGCCTTTTTCCATCAGCGCCAGGGACAGCTTGACAAGCAGGGGGTACAGGATGTAGTAGGCGACGCCCAGCAGAATAATGAGCCGGATCACCTTCCAGCAAACCGTCATCAGACGGTTACCCGCAGAGGCATGGCTTCGGCGGCGTATCTCCTTATTCATAATAGAACACCATCCTCGATACTAAGAAGCTGACCACGGCCAGAATGGCCGCTACCATGACGAAGAAGATAAAGGACATCGCGATGGACAGGGATAAATCCCCATAGGAGGCCTGCGCCGTCTCCATAATCACCTGCATGACGGGGGTATTGTAGGACGCCAGGCTGTCCACCACGGTATACACCACGTTGGCCAGGATATAGGGCGTGAGCATGGGAAAGGTGATTTTCCAGAAGCTCTCCCACCCGGAGGCGCCTTCCACGGTGGATGCCTCGTATAGAGAGGATGGGATTGTCTGCAGCGCGGCCAGAAATATCAGGATCTGTACCCCCGACGTGTTGATGACCGTGTAAAGATTCGCCACCGCCTTGCTGATGGTTTCAATGATGTCCGGGGCGACGTTCATACGCAGCAGCAGCCGCTGAATATCCAGCGCGCGGACGGCCTCGTTGACCGTTCCGGCCGTGCCGCCGAAGCCGGTCAGGCCGTTCAGGGAGGCGGTATCCATCTTGACGATAATGCCGGACATGATGATGACCGGTAAAAACAGAATGACGCGCGCCAAGCCGCGGCCCAAAAAGTTCTGATTTAAAATGCCGGACATGAAGAAGCTGAAGGCAAGTATCAGGGGAACGTTGGTGAGCATGTCGGTAAAGGTTTCGGTCAGATTCCGCACATACCAGGCATTTTCCGCCAGCGCCGTGCGATAATAGTCCCACCCGACAAACTCCAGAGTATACCCCGTGGGATTGATGGTGATGGCGTTGAAGCTGAAGGATACCGCCAGTATGAGGGAAGGGATGAAGATCATCGCCAGTCCCAGCACAAACGGGGCAATAAAGCACCAGCCCGCGATTCCCCGCTTCTGCGCGAGAGCCAGGTGCCTCCGCGGCCTTTTCACGGCCTCTCCTCCTTCCGTACGGCAAAATCCTCCGCAGGCACCACCATATCTTCCAGTTCATATGCCTGCCGCCCGTAATTCACAAGAACCTGCACGCCGTTTGCATAGGTCGTCTCGGTCACATCCGGCGCCAGATACCGGTGGCTTATCATGTATGCGCTTCCCACCCCGGACAGCGCCTCCTCCATCCGGCGGAAAAATGCCGCCGCTTCCTCCAGCCAGTCGCCATAGCTCAGCGAATACAGCCCGTCCAGCTCCTCGCTTTCCAGCCTCAGCAGCTCCGTATTGTCCGCAGCGGCCCAGCAGTACCGCAGGCTCGCGCCGCATTCCACCGCCTGCAGCATAGTCCTCCTGGGATCTCCGGACAGGTTTACCGCCGCGCCCGTATAGTTGACGCTGCCGTGCAGGACGAGGGCAGTGAACGGAACCGACCTGGCCGTATTGCAATACCCGCTGGAGCGCAGGGGCAAATCCACCACATAGGAGGCGTGGGCAAGCGCATAAAGATTCCCCTTTTCCACCGCTACCCGGCGGGCGGAGGCGGCTGTCTCCAGCGTCTGCCGCTGGAGCTCCAGCGCCGTCTGGCGATCCACGCTCTTATTCCTGTGAAAATCGGAGTTGAGCATATAGCCCATATCCGGCAGGCTTATCCCCGCGTCACCCGCGTCCGCCAGCCTGCTCAATTTCGACAGGTAGGTTTCCACATACGGGGAAATCTCCAGGGGTGACAGCAGTTGCCAGGGGGAGGACTCCTTGTCCGGTGAATTTCTGGCGATTTGGGCGGGATACTGATGCGCAATTTCCTGATAGGTGTAGCGCACGGCGGAGGACCATTTGTTGAACCGCAGCCCGCTGCCGTAGATAGTCTGTACCGGCGCGTCCAGATACAGCGCGGCATGTTGGGTCCGAATCGTATCCAGCAGGCCGGTCAAGCCGGATTTTCCGCCGAGGCAGCCGTTGACACGCAGCGTCTTGAGAGACGACGGCTTCAGCCCGCCGTCCCGCCAGCCGGTATAGCGTATCACAGGGCGTTCCACCCCCCGCTTTCCCAGCTGGGAAACGATATTTCCGGCCTCCTCGAAGGTGGTGAGCTCTTCTAGCGCCGTAACCGGGATGCCCAAAACGGATTTCTGATTTTTCACGGCGCCGATGAGATCGACAAACAGCGCGGGCTCCTCTGCCGCCGCCGTTCCAAGCGCCCCGCTTTCCAGCAGCCGCGTCCGTACCGCCTGCGCCATTGCCGAATAATCCGCCGCCTCCGCCGCCAAAAAGGTATACTCTATGCCGATATCGCCCGCATACGGTTCCTCCTGCATCCGATAGGTGACGATTTTTTCCTTCGAGCCCTGCACCACCATGGAGTCGTAGGGCGTCACCGTAAAGCCGGCGGATATCCGGTTATAGGGCATTCCGGAGCCGGCCGTCTGCGCCGTGACAAAGGCGTGGGCATCCCCCTGTGTGATGAGGGACACGAAGCCTCCCTGGGCCCGCTTGAGCCCGAATACCGGCAGAACGGCCTGCTGCGTGTCCTGCAGCAGCTGCGTGGAGCTGATCGCGCCGTCCGGTCCGTAAATGCCGACTCTCACCGCCGACGTCAGCTGCGTGCTTTGCGAGAGTTCCATCAGCGCGCCGCTGCCGTCGGGAAGCAGCATGTACCCTTCGTCCGTTCCTCCGGCGGCGCCGAAGTTTTCCAGCACATACAGGTTGACGGGCGGGAAATCCCGCGCGCTTGTTATTTCCCCGCAGGGGATCCGCACTGTCAGCCGATCGCCGTCCAGACGGATTTCCAGCGGAATATGAAAGCCCTCCCGTTCGCTGACGGCCGCGTCGATGCCGTTGTCACGGTTGTCCTTTTCCATATCCTCCTGTGTGTAGGATGTCTTGTCAAAAATGATCTGATAGAGCTTGGGAAGATCGAAGGACGGCGTCGACTCGGACAAAATATAGCGATCCCCATGGGCAACGGAGGGATATTTCTCCAGTATCTGTTCCCAGGTATAGCCTTCGCTGCTTTCTCCCTGCCGGAACAGGCGGTATCTTTTGGTCAGCGCCTTGGCGTCCGTCTCCTCCAGCCCCGACAGGATTTTTGTTTCGAAACGCTCCTTTTCCACGATTTGGGGCAGCATCTCGCGGGTAACCGCGGTTTTTTGCAGATCGAACTCAAACCGTACGCCGCCGTCCAATTTTCGGAGAGCGAAACCGCCCGATTCAACGGCAAATTTGCGGCTGTCCATGGAAAGCAGCTCGCCGTTTCCATTCAGATATTCCACGCGCAGCAGGGAGCCGAGCCGATCCAGGCTCTCGCCCTGCGCGGCTTCCTCCCGATCCGGAGGATTGGAATACCACTTTGCGCCGTCCTCCACCCTCATCACCATGAACTCGGCCGTTTCCCCGTCCACATACAGCTGCAGCGCCTGTGTCTCCGCCACCAGCTGCATCCCCGCCTCGAGGGTGAGCAGGGGGTATTCCGTCCCCGGCTCCTGCTCAGCCGGTCCGGCGGCCGGTGCCCCGATGGCGGACAGCAGCAGCGCCGCCGTCATCCCCATACAAAAAACTGCTCGCTTCACCGGTTCACCTCCTCACACACGAAATACGATTGCGTTATAAATGCTGACGACCAGGGACAGCAGCTGCTGTAAAATATTGAACAGCAGCAGACACAGGAAAAGAATAATCGCCATGGCGACCAGAGACAGCAGCAGGGTTCCCAGTGCTTTTGACGCGCTATACTGATGAATCTGCGTCATGGAGGCAAACAGCAGAAACGCGCACCACAGGAACGAGGCCGCGGAGATCACCGCAAGAACGCCCGTTTCATTGAGCGTGACCAGGTTGGACAGCACAATCACCGGGAGGTTCAGCAGCACATAGGGCGCCAGGCAATACCCGCCGGCCATGACGATATCCCTGCGGCTGCCGTCGCCATCCAGCAGCGTCGTAATGCAATAACTGGCAATCCACCATAAAACGCATATCAGAATGCCCTTGAGAGCCGACAGAAGCAAATTGAATTCGTGATCAGCCGGCTGAAACAGAAATCCGGTCGCACCATCCTGCAAAATCAGGGTGACGACGAACAGCACGTAAAAGATGGACGCGGATTTCAGGTTGCCGCGCTTTTCCCTCTTCATATCCCAGAAGCCGTCGAAGGGGTGGATCAGGATATGCCCGGCGTAAGCGAAGCCTAGTACCGTTTCGTAACGGGCCAGCCTGCGGTGCAGCAGCGGCAGCAGCCTTCGGACAGCTACGAATGCCAGGACGACAACCGCCAAAACGGCGAAGACAATCCAGAGGAAATATTTCTCCACGTTTTGCCGCTGCAGATAGGAGAGGGCTTTGCTGTAGTTTTCCTTGTCGTGGGAAATGGAAAAATTCTGCAGGGCGGACGTATAGTCCCCCAGCTGCATCTGGACCCGCCCCAATCCGATATAGGCCAGCTCATACCGCGAATCGATACGCATTACGCTTTTCCAGGCGTCGCCGGAGGCGGCGAACCGCCCTTCATAATAGTGGGTTTCCGCCTCCAGAATCCCCCTGCCGAAGTCCGACCAGATAAAATCGGCGATGTTCCCGTTGGCGCTGTCCAGCACATACAGATGACCGTCATACAGCTCCACCGCCGCAGGCTTGACGAAGCGTCCCTCCGTCTGCCCCTCTCCGCCGAACACAAACAGCAAGCGTCCATCGGCATTATAGGTAAAGACCCGGTTGCGGCGGCTGTCCAGCGCGCAGTAAATCCCGCCGTCCCCCACGGCAATGTCCACAAAAGCAGACGGCCCCTTTACCTCCTCCGGATCCGTGGTATAGGGAAAATCCAGATCGCCGATGGGGGTTCCGAGTTCCTCCGGATAGCGCAGAATATTGGCGCCCCCGCCGGTCTGCCTGCGTATCGGCGTGGATTTCGCCGGATTCCAGCTGTCGACCGACTGGGTGACGGTATAGACGAAGCCGGCCCCATCCATATCCAGACCGCTGAATTCCGTGGGGACATAGCGCTCCATCGATTCCTTTTGTTTCTCGTTGAGAATCGTCTTCCAAAAGATGTCGATCAGCGAATACTGCACGGGATTCGCGCCGGTAAAGCCGAGGAAGGCGCCGGTGCGGTCAAACTCCATCAGGCCGTTGTACACGTCGGCCGCCAGCTTACCGGGACGAAACTGAAAGGCGTCCCCCAGAACGCTCCCCTGCGGATTCTTGACAACGCGCACGGCCCGAAGCTCCAGGTCGAAAACGATTACCCGTTGATTTTCCGTATCGGCCACATACAGCCACCCGTCCTCGGAAACGAACACCCCGCCGGGTGAGGCCAGCGCCGGCTCCTCCCCCTCCAGCGATATCTCCGTAATTTCCGAGATATACTGCAGATTCCGATCGGTGACCACGATACGGTTGTTGCCGGTATCCGCAATATACAGACGCTCCTGATATGCCGCCAAATCCTCCGGATTGCTCAGGGCTTTGTCCAGGCCCTGAACGGCGTAAGGATGAGACGGATTGACGGTCACCGGCATCGGACAGCCGACGGCCTCTTTTTTATAGTCGTAGGTATAGGCGTTCCGCGCCGTTGCCGGAACCGCGAGAACCGCCAGGACGGTCACCGCCGTCAGGAGCCCGGCGGCACGCACGCCGATTTTTTTCGCTCTACTCCACATACAGCCGCTTCCTCCCGCCTTACTCTTTCATGCCGGACGTCGCCATTGTTTCTATCATGGAGCCCTGCACCAGGATGAACAGGGTGATCGGAATCACCATCATCACGACGGTTACGGCCGCGCCGGCGCCCGCCCGGCTGATTCCCGAAGCGGTGATTTGCGTGAGCGCCATGGGCAACGTCTTGTTCTGTTCGGAATAGATATAGGTTCCGCCGGTATTGTTCCAAAGCGACTGGACGGTCAGAATAATCAAGGTCAGCCACGCGGGCTTTGCCAGCGGAAAGGCGATCGTGAAAAAGATTCCGGCTTCGCTTTTCCCGTCGATGCGTGCCGCCTCAATCAGCGAATCCGGCAGCAGCTGCTCCATAAACTGCTTCATCAGATATAAGCCCAGGCTGGACTGAAAGGCCGGGATGATCAGCGCCGCCAGACTGTCCACCCAGCCGAGCCGGGCCATGATGATATAGCTGGGAACCGCCGTCACCGCGGGTGAAAACATCAGCGCCAGCACAACCATGCCAAAGAGGAGATTCCTTCCCCGGAAGTCAAACTTGGCCAGCGCATACGCCGCCATGGAGGCTATCAGCACATGTCCGGCCGTGCCGACGGCGGTAATGAAAATCGTATTGAAAAAGTAACGGGAAAACGGGACCCAGGAATCGGCCATCAGATTGAACAGGTCGATAAAGTTTTCACCGGTCGGGTTTCGGACCAGGAGACGCGGGGGAAAAACAAACAACTCGTCAAACGGCTTGAGCGCGTTGCTGACCGCGTATACAATCGGTATCAGCATCAAAAGCGCCATGACGGTCAACAGAAACAGGATCGCGATATTGCCGGAGACACTGCGGCCGAGAGACTTTTGACGACTATGCATACCCATTCCTTCCCTCCATAGCCCGTTCAGTGGCCGATTGTCCGGATGAAGCGGTTCACCAGCTTGTTCACGCCCACCATGAACAGAAACAGCACGGCGGCGATCGCCGACGCATAGCCCATTTCAAAGCGGATATTGCCGTAGTCCATCAAATGCGTGACCACGGTGTGGGCGCCGTATTGTACGCTGGGATTTCCGGCCAGATTGATGCTGACGTCGCTGACAGCCAGCGCCGAGGTGATGGACATCACGGCGCCGAACATGAGCTGCGGCTTCATGGAGGGCAGGGTGATGAACCACAGCTCCTGCCA
>CAKTXU010000016.1 GCA_934630995.1 uncultured Eubacteriales bacterium | reverse complement strand
TTTCTGGACTGCTGCCGGACTGCCGTTCGCTTACGGGGAGGGATTTGACTGGGCGATGCGCATGCCGCTAAATGAACAAGGCTTTATGCCATTCCGAGGTCGCACACTACAAAATAAATCAGCTAAGCAGCTTAAAGAAATGGCTGCGAGAACACTCACTATGCGTAGATGACCGTCCGAAAGGGCGGTTTTCTTATGCCCAAAACACCTGAATGGCGTAAAAAGCTGGTGAGGCTGACGAGCATTGTACGGAATATAGCCGACGGGCTAAAACGGAGGTAATGTCATGGAAAACGCTGGAAACCCTGTTGTGCGGGAAACAGCCACAGAGCAAAAAAAAGAAAAACAGGTTGTTTTTACTCCAGAACAGATGGAGGAAGCCAACCGCATCGCGGAGGAGCGGGCACAGAGGGCGTCTGGGGCTGCACTGAAATCTTATTTTCAGCAGCAGGGCATGAGTGAGGAGGAAGCGAAAACCGCCCTTGCCGCCTACAAAGCTCAAAAAGCCTCAGAAAAGACGCCTGAGCAGTTGGCCCAAGAGGCTAAGAGAGACGCCGCCGATCGGATTGCCGCCGCTAAAAAGGCACTGACACAAGCATCGGCCAGAGCTGCTGCTGTACAGCTTGGAGTCAAGCCTGAAAGAGTTGAGTATGCCTTGAAACTGGCTGACCTTTCAGGCGTAGAGATAGGAGACGATATGGCGGTACACCAACAGTCTGTATATGCGGCTGTTAAGACGGTTCTTGATGCCATACCGGAGCTGGGAAGTGCCATCCCTGCGACCCCGGCCGCCAATCCGTCCAACAACACCGTATCCACGGGCAAGGACAATCCCTGGAGCCAGGAAGGCTTCAATTTGACCGAGCAAGGGCGCATTTTGCGTTCCGATCCTAAGCTGGCGGCAAAGCTTAAGGCTGCCGCCGGTATCAAAACCTGAAAGGATGAGTAATCAATGGCAGTAACCAAACTTTCCGACGTTATCGTTCCCGAGGTATGGGTGCCCTATGTGAAGCAGCAGACCACAGAGAAGTCCGCCTTGGTGCAGTCCGGCATTATCTCCTCCAGCCCGGAACTGGATAACCTTGTAACGCAGGGTGGCAAAATCATCAATATGCCCTTCTTCAATGACTTAGCGGGAGAAGACCAGGTTGTGCCTAACCAGGGCACCAATCTTAATGTTGAAGGTATCACTACCGGTCAGGACAAGGCTGTGCTACTGATTCGCGGCAAGGCCTGGGGGGCTCATGAGCTGGCGGGTGCACTGGCTGGCGCTGACCCCATGCAGGCCATCGCTAACCGCTATGTGGCCTGGTGGACTCGCAACGAGCAAAAAATCCTTATCAGTGTGTTAACCGGTGCATTCGGTACTGCGCTCGCTTCTCATGTTAACGATATTTCTGGCGGAACCGGGGACGGAGCCACTATTTCAGCGGGTGTGGTGCTGGATACCAAGCAAGCTCTAGGAGATGCGGCTGATGTCCTGACTACTCTGGTCATGCATTCGGCAGTTTATACCAGTCTGCAAAAGCAGAATCTTATCTCCTTTATCCCTAACGCCCGAGGGGAAGTCACCATTCCTACTTACCTGGGTTACCGAGTTATCTTGGATGACGGCATGCCTGTGAGTGGGGAGGGCACTGATCGGATATTCACCACCTACCTGGTAGGCAGCGGGGCTATTGCCCGCGGTGAAGGTGTCCCCGTGTCTCTGACCCCGGTGGAAACCGACCGCAACAGTCTGGGGAGTGAAGATTACCTGATTACTCGTCGGGCACTCGTGCTACATCCAATGGGCGTCGCCTGGAAGGAGCCTGCGGCCTATACTACCGCTACCGACCCCACACCTGCTAATGTGGATTTGGCTGCTGCTGCAAACTGGCAATTGGTCGTTGACCACAAAAAGGTAGCCTTAGCAGCGATTAAGCACAAAATCGTTTAAGGCGGTGAAAGTATGAGCATGACATTTTTCATGCGTCCCGTCAAGGTGGAGGTACCCCTTCCCGCGCCGGTGATTAAACCTCCGAAAAAACGGATAGCGAAGGAGGATAAGAATGGACAGCTACGCGACGATTGAGTATGCGGACGCATATCTGAGCGGGCTGATAGGGACGGAGGCGTGGGCTTCCGTCCCCACCTATGAAAAGGAACAAGCCCTGGCTACAGCCACATTGCGTATTGATTCATTATCGGCTCTTGGAGGCGGGTTTTACGGCAGGAAAACCGACCAATATCAAAGGCTAGAATTCCCCCGCGATGGACAAAACGAGCCTCCTGATGCGGTGAAATATGCCTGTTGTCACGAGGCATTGTCATTAGTGGAAATAACGTCGGATAAAACAGCTCAGCGGCGCAGTAAAGACAGACAGCAGGGCGTGGCATCTGTATCCATTGGTGACGTGAGCGAAAGTTATGTATCAAAATCGGCCACCCGGCTATGCAGCGAACTTGCCCTATCCCTGCTGAAGCCTTATCTCGCCGTAAGAGGGGTGTACCCTGTCGTATGAGCATGGTGGACGGATGGCTAAACCAGAAGATACTGTATAAGCGGCACACGGGTTCAAGCGACACCGGCAAAGCTGAATACGACCAAGCGGTAGAGATTCCATGCCGTCTACAAGACGAGAGGCAGCTAATCCGCAACAGCGCAGGGCGCGAAGTGGTGTCAGAAGCAATATTATTTATCGGGTTTCCGGTATCCACGCAGGACGCCTTTGTGGTTGATGGCAAGGAAATACGTAGCATCCAGGTGGCCACGAAGGTTGATTTAGACGGCCGGTTTGACCACTGCGAGGTGAGGTTGTGAGCATGGAATGGCGAGGCTCCGCTTTGACTGCCGCGCTTGAACAAGCACTGGGAAAAACCAATTATGACAACGCTACACACTTGGCTGGAGAAGCTGCTTTACAGGCGCCGGTGGAAGACGGGGACCTGCGCGGGTCGCTGGAGCCGAGCGGAAACCACTCTCTGTTTAAGGTGGCAGCAGGCGGACTTGATATGACTGTTGGCTCCAACCTGCCGTATGCAGCAAAGCAGCACGAAGACCTGACCCTCAACCACAACGGGCCGGAAGTGCCGGGCGGTAAGTCGAAGTATCTTGAAGACCCACTGAATGCCAATAAATCATTTTACATCCGAAACCTGGCGACAGCGGCCGGGGAGGTGCTAAAGGGTTGAATCTTACCAAGGACATTAAAGCCATATTGCGGGGTGCTGAGCCGGTGATATACCGATCCACATGTCCGGAGTCTCCCGATATACTTGTGGTGCTGTATGAATACAGCGGTCAACCGCCGAACGATATGGACACAGAGTTTTGTGTCCTATCCCTCCAAGCGGTAACAAGGGACATTGATTTTGACGCTGGGCTGGCCCGCGCGCAACGCGTTGCCGCTATCCTTAATGGCATAGGCGGCCGTAATAGCCCTAATGGCGTTGAAGTCGACAAAACCCTTTACCTAAAAATATCGGCCTTGCAACACCCTTATAAGCAAAAAGAGGATGATGCAGGCCGGATATACTTTGCACAGAATTTTCGAGTGTGGGCAAGGTCCACAGAATAAGGAGGAAATAATATGCCTGAAATCATGGAAGCGTTACCCCGCATCGGCTGTGATATGCTGCATTTTGCCAAAATGCTGACCGATACGGAGGAAAGTGCGACCTACGACACCCCGCAGCATTTTAGGAACGTCAAAACCATTGGATTCAACCCCAATTCCGGTATCAGTACATTTTTTGCTGATGATGGGCCTCGCGTCACATATGCACAGGTGGGGGAAGAAACCGTAACCATTGAGAGAGCCGACCTGTTGCCATCTGAGTACGCCTTGGTGACAGGGGCGGGTTACAAAAAGGGCCTGGTAAGTGTTGGAAATCCTACGCCGCCTGACGGTGCAATAATGTGGCGCAGCCAGAAATCCAACGGCAAATACCGATACTGCCGTCTGCTCAAAACTGTTTTCGGAGTACCGCAGTCCAATTTTGCCACCAAAGAGTCTTCCCCCAATTTTCAGACGCAGACAATTGAAGGAAAGAATTCGCTGCGAGTGCATGATAACATTGGCTTCGAGTTTTTCGACGAGGACGACCCGAGCAAAGACGCTTCCGTAACCGGCGAGGTTCTTAAATCCGAATGGTTCAAAGATCCTAATTTCGATCCGACCGTGGCTTATACGCCCGGTAGCTGAGGAGGATATACATGGATCTGTGCATCAAACTGGGCGATAAAACCTATACGGCTCCCCCGCCCAAGGTTAAGCATTTCAAGGAATACCTCAAACTGCTGCGCGTGACTGATACTGCGAAAAAGCTGGGGAGTTTCGAGGATATTGACATGGAGTTGGCGTTCATTGTCAGTTTATTCTGTTCGCCGGACGTAACGTTGGAGCGTCTGGAGAGAGAAGGGGACTTTGAGGATGCTGCCAGGCTGCATCGTGAATATCTGGCCTGGCTCACTCAATATATTCCTGACACAGGAAAAAACGCGAAAACCCGGTAGAACCAAGCAGGCTCTATCGGGAGATGATGAAATTATATGCCGATTTGATGAGACAGGGGATTAGCCCCGGCCAGATTGATGATACAGATTTAGAGGATTGGTTTTGGATGCTGGCCGGCGATGAACCGGCCGCATCCGGCCTCTCCAGTATCGATGCAATCATGGGGCTGTGAGGTGGTGACAAGATGGGGGACAATTTTCAGATTGGCGGGATAGAAGCCAAACTAACCGTTGATACACTGTCATTTAAACAAGATATCGACGAATCAGGGAAAAAACTTGAAAAACTGTATACGCAGGTCAACACTCTCCCTCCTGCAATCCAAAAATTTCAACAGCAGGAAGAAAGGCTGACCCGCCAATTGGAAGAACAGCGCCAAAAAATTGGGCAGCTGTATGTTAACCTGGATGAAGCCGCCGCATCCTACGCAGAAATGGAAAAGGCCATGGGCCGGGTTGGCGACGTAGACCTTACAAAACAATTTTCCAAGGAAACCGCCGAAATCGACAAGGCCGAAGAAAAAATGCAGGAGTATATCCAAAAGCTGAAATTAGTCGAGCAGCAAAAGCAGGCCGCCATAGAAAAAATGAACGCGTCCGGCGTCGCAGCTCTGGAAAAGCAACAATATAAGGATAACTCCATCGCCATCGACTCCGTGGCTAATTCCCTGCGGGGCCTCACTCCTCTGCTCGGTGACACTATTGGTAATGTGGGTATGCTGGCGGAGCGGCTGACATTTATGAAACGAAGCATGGATGCAAGTGCTTCCGCCAGTGCAGCAATGGGGGCAGCCATATCGGGAGGCGTGACACTGGGGATTGCAGCGGTTGGGATGCTCCAACACGCCTATGAAGATATGATCGAGTCACAAAGACAGGCATATCAAGAGGCGATAGCGTCATTGGCCGATTATGAAGAGCAATTGCGAGAGTCTGCGCAAGCAATGTCTATCCTGGACGACCAGACATCGAGCGTTGGTCAATTGACGGATGCGAGGCAGAGGTTAGCGGATATTTTCCCGGAGCTTGTATTGGGGTATGATAAAGAAGGTAAAGCTATATTAGCTGGCAATGACGCGCTCCAAAAGCAAATAAATCTGCTGAAACAAAGAGAAGCCGCGCAGCGCGAAATAGCATTAGGTGAGTCTGGCGACGTATTTGGGGATTATAATAATGCAGGGCAATATAATCCATATGAAGGCATAGATTGGTGGGAGTGGGCAGCCCTACCTGTCGCTCTAGTGCATACAGGTGTAAATGGAATAGCGGACGAATACAATAGGATATTTAAAGCGGACTTGCGCGACGCCGAAAACACAATCGATAAGCTAGACGCTACAGTACGCGTGAGAGAAAAAGTGTCCTTGACGTTGGAAAAGCAAATGTCATTGTTGGGGGAACTAGACGCAGAGCAGCAAGTCGTGGCGTCAAGATATATCTACGACACGCAAGAAGAGATCCTCGCCCTTAGTGATAAGGGCGAGCAAACCAAATTGCTGGCCAAGCGGACCGAAGAACTTAAAACATTGCTATCCGACAAGGATGCATATAAATTGCAATATGATATCATTATGTCTATCGATGGAGTCGGCGATGATGTCACCCCCGAAATGGTCGCTAATGCTGACAAACTGGCCGATGCCATTATTGCAGCACAAGAACGGATTGCTAAAGATGAATACGAGCGTGAAATCACCGAAATTAAAAAGGCTCTGGAAAGCGAGTATGACGACCGGAAGGACGCGCTTAACAAAGAGTATCAGGCAATAACCGACAGCATATCAGCCAGGAAGTCGGCATACCAGACGTTACGCTTTGATATGAAAACCCTGGACGATGACGCCCTTGCTGACAAAATCGACCTGCTCAACCGCAGAGTTGCGGCGGAAAAGGACGCACAGGCCAAGGCTATATTGGCTGTACAAGAGCGGTATTACCGTGAAGCACAGCTCATCATGGAAACCGCCAGCAAAGAAATAAAGGCCCACAAGGACAAACTTATCGCCCTGGACGAAGCCGACCGTCAGGCTGATGAGGCCAGGGTGGCCCGTCAAAACGCCAATAAGCTGCGGGACCTGAATGAATCTTATGCCAAACAGGAAGCGGAGAATCTGCGCGAAATGGCGAAGGCAGAGGAGGCTTATGAAGAGCGCCGCGCTGCCCTACAGGCGATTATAGACAATCCGGCAACCCGTACGGATCAAATACTGGCACAACGGGATTTGGCGGAACTCAACAAGTCCTGGGCAGAAGAACGGGAGTCCCTGGAACGGGAACACGCGGATAAATTGCTGAAAATACAGCGTCAGCTGGACGAAGAAAAACTGATTCAGTCAGAGGATGCCGCTGCCAAGGAAAGAGACAAAGAGCGGGAAGTCCTCAACGATAAAATCAAATCCGCCGAAACCGCCGTAGAGAAGCAGCTGTCCATCCTAAATAACCAGTACGCCGTGGAGGTGGAAGAGCAGAAAAAGGCTCTAGACAAAATGGCGGCCGCTGAGAAAAAAGCATATCAAAATAGGCTTGAAGACCTCAAGATATGGCACGATGAGCGGTTTGAGATAGAAGAAGGTGAAGCTAAGCGCCGCCTTGAAGCCGCACTGAATGAGGAAATGCTGACCCAAAAGGCATTATCCGAAATCAAGGATAATACCTATGAACAGCTTATGGAACAAGCGCGAGAATTTGGGCTGGATTTTGCCGCGGAAGCGAAGTCTATTGGTGAGCAGTGGCGGGAAGGCTTGATGGAAGGCATGAACGGGGAGGAAATTTACGGGCCGGTATATGCAGGTCCGCTCACGGAAGACTCTCTGCGCTTGAAGGGCTTTGCCGATGGCGGTATAGTGTCGCAGCCAACCCTGGCATGGGTCGGAGAAGGCGGAGAACCGGAAGCGGTTTTGCCCATGTCCAAGCTATATGATTTGGTGAACGGTGTCTTGGCCGGGCGGGAAGCCTTTATACAGCGGGCTTCCAATGCCTTGTACTCCCGCACCGGCGGCATCGCAAGCCATCAAGTGACTAACGTGGTGCAAGTGCAGAATATGACCGTCAGGCGCGACGCAGACATCCATCTGTTATCTGCGGAGCTGGCTGCTTATCTCGGGAGGTCTGCTCAATGGTAGGATTCACCTTTTGCGGGCGTCATAGTTTCCGGGACTTCGGCATTTATATGAAGTCTAAAGACCGGACGTTGTTACCGGAGCGCCGACGGCGTCAGTTGGAAATCCCGCTGCGGCACGGCTTGTATACCTTTTCCGGCGCCACCTATGACATCCGGGTGCATACTATATCCTGCTGTGCTGTGACGAGCGGGCTTGTGCAGTTTCGGCAGCGCATCAGAGATATAGCCGGATGGCTGTCCGGCACCGGGGAATTGATATATGATGACGAGCCGGATAAAGCGTATACAGCCACTGTATACAGCTCCATCCCTTTGGAACAGGTGGTGTCGGCGGGCCTATTTGATTTGGTATTTGAGTGTCAGCCGTTTGCTGCGGGACAAATGCAGACGGAAATCTACACCCTGGCTGATTGTGGTCAAACAGTCTCAGTCCAGTTTGGCGGGACGGCGGAAACCCCATGCCATGTAACAATCACCAATGCGGGAGAAGTCTATGCACCTTATATCCGCCTCCGCCATCTGCACCAAGATGGTGAAACGGAAGTGATTACCCTGCCCTTGGGTCTGCTGCCGGGAGATATATTGGAGCTGGATAGTGATAAGTACGAAATCAGCCTGAACCGGGAAGCGCTGTACGATCGCTATAGTGCGCAATATCTATGGTTGCGGCCCGGGAGTAATCAACTGACTTATGAGGACGACGCAGACAGCAGACGATTGACGTTAGAGCTGTCCTATCGGCCTAATTATGTATGAGGAGGCACTACATGTCATTACCCGCTTTATCGCTCCTGCGTATTAATCGCTGTACAGGAACAATCGAACAAGTGGCACTATTGGAGCTTGCCTATAAAATCAGCTACACATTACAGTCCAGCGAGTTGTCTACATGTTCGTTTGCGCTCCCAATAACAGACCCCAAAAGCAGCCTCATCCAGCCCGGTTCCTTGGTAGAATTAAGAGACTCCGACACCAGAATCGGACTGTTCAAGGTGGTGGAACTGACCCGCCGCAAAGATAAAGACGGCGTGTTTTTGGAGGTGGGCTGTAAAGACGTGCTGGTGACACTCACCGAAAAGGTTATGTTTTCCTTGCATCAATTTACCGGCTTAAACGTCCACGCTGTCATACGTGAGGTGCTGAACACGCCAGAAGACGGCCAACCTAAACAAATGGATTGGGTGCTGGACCAATGTGATTTTGGAGATTTGGTCATCGACTACCTCTTTGAAAATGTCACCCTTTATGAGGCCCTCATGAGCATCCCCCGCAACTGGACGACTGGGCATTTCTGGGCTACGGATACAACAGAATACCCTTGGCGTCTCAGCCTGTTAAAAACAAGCGATTGCATAAAGTCCGAAATACGGTCAGGTAAAAATCTCATTGATTTGCAGGTGTTGGACGATTACCAGCAGATGGCAAACCGGGTGTATGCCTTGGGTAAAGGCGAGGGCATAAACCAGCTTAATCTTATGAGAGCGGAGGATTTGGAGGAACCAGATGCTCCGCTAAACGGTAATCACTATGTTGAGGACGAGTCCAGCATTGAAAAATATGGCATCATAGAAACCATCTACACCGACCGGTCCATTGAGAGAGCACCGTTGTTATTGCAGGCGGCTAAAAAGTATCTGGCCGAATACGCAGATGAACATCCCACTTATACCGTGAAGGCCGCCGACCTGTTTGTGGATACCCGGAACCCCCGCGACAAGTTTGTGGTGGGTGACATGTGCCGGATCGTGGATGGAGAGCTAGGAATTGATTATCGTGGCCGCATTCTGTCCGTATCCAAACCGGACGTTACCGGCTCCCCATGGGATGTGCGGCTGGAAATAGGCGCCCCCCAATGCGACTTGTACGACATCATCAACGGAATTCGCCATCAGAATGCGGTAGTGAATACGGTATCTCAAGGCGCAACCAACATCTGGAGCCGCGGCTTTGCCGATAATTGCGATGTTGACCACCCCATCAAGATAACCTTCCGGCTGCCCGACGATTTGCTCTATGTCAACAAGTGCATCCTGGACATTGAGACAGAGCGGTATAGGGCTTATGAGCAAGGGGCCGCGAGCGGCGGAGGGGACACCTCTGGAAGTGGGGATTTGACCACCACCGAGAGCGGAGGGGGGCAGACAATAGACCAGAGCAGCACAGCCAGTAGCGCCAATTCGCCCGCAAAAACATCCACAAGTGAGTATAGTGTACCGCAGCCCGATTTGGAGGATGGTAGGCTGCTAAAAACAGTATGGGGAACCACCGATGAAAGGAAATATTACAGCACTCCTCATTGGTCGGAATATGAGACGTTATACGTATGCGGACTAGATGGCAAGGAGATCGGAGAAGCCGAACTGAGAACCCACTGGCATCCGGAAATGCACCACTGCCATGACGTTACGTTACCGGAGCACAATCACAATATATCCCACACCCATATTCTGCCTCTCCATTCGCACGCCACCAAAAGCCACACCCATCCGCTGCCGGAGCATGTCCATGATTTGACCTATGGTATCTACGAGGAGCCAACATTAGCCGTGTCGGGGCTTAAGGTCGCCGTTGACGGCGGGGCACCGACACACATTGGCCTGTATGCGGATGGATTGGATATTTTACGGTTTCTGAAAAAGAGCGGCGACAGGATAGCGCGTGGCAAACACACGGTGGAGATTTACCCCACATCTTCCAATGCGGGGTCAGGTCTATGCCGGGTTAGTGGTGAGCTATTTATCCAGACATTTATTCAGTCACGCGGGGACTACGCGATTTGACAGGTACTCTTGGAGCGTGTATACTAACGGCGTGGCACTACCATATGCGGTAGGCGGCTGTCCCCTTCCCATTCCCTGGGAGGGAGGATGTTTCTTTTTCCCTCCTGAGAAAGGAGGGGATGCCAATGTACATAACACTGGCGGAGCTGTTGCAGTATACGCTTGTGCTTGTAGGCATTATCAGCCTGATTCTGGCTGTAAAAAAGAAGTAAGCCGCCCCGTCTCCCAAACGCGCAGCTTACTTCTTAGCTAAACTATGGGGGCAACCGCCTATCGGTAGTGCCACTCCTTGCATATAGTGTATCTCAAAATTGGATTTTAGTCAAGTCACAGATAAATTCGACCTGGGGGAGGCGGGGAATAAATCATATCTGGGACATGTCTCTCCTAGCTTAGGAGAGTGGGTTGAAATTAGTCGAGACATTGATACATTTGAGGATACAATCCCATCCCCCCATTGATCCCATCCAACTAAAGTGTTATAGTGTGATTGTACATCACATTTTGGAAGGGAAGACATGCTTTTAAAACATTATAGAGACATTATACTCTTCGACCAGAATGAACATGAAATTGGAACCATAATAGACAACCGGAAATGGTAAGTACATATACTTGAGCAGTTATATAAGAAACTTTAATAAGGGGGGGGGATTGGATTGGACTTATTCGATTATATAGGTATCATTCTCGGCATCATCCTCGTTGCGCTAATTCTTTACGCTATCATATCAAGCGCGGTCAAAAAAGGTGTGTCCAGCTCAAAGCCGCCCGCAGAGAATACATCAAAAATCTGCATGCGATGCGGAGTAAAATCCCCAATACAATCTGAATTTTGCCAGAATTGTGGGTGGCAGTTCCCGCAAAAGCGCACGCAAAAGGTAGAAAGCCTACCAAATATCATTTGTAAAAATTGCAAAGCCGAGAATCCCTCGACGAGCAAATACTGTATCGGGTGCGGCAAAAAAATAGCCCCTGAAGAGGAGGCGTAAATATGTTTTGCCCAAACTGCGGCAGTGAGGTTAAATGCGGCGCTAAGTATTGTGGGAACTGCGGTTCCAGGATTAATGAATATCCTGAACCAAAACTAATCGAAGCACAATCTAGGCTTGATGAAGGCGATGAAACTTACATTGACTCCCGCCAACACAAGAAGAAGTTTATTCCATTTGTAGTGCTTTTAGTTATTTTTATCATTACGGCGGTTGTGTTATTTGTGACTAATCAAGAAAAGCAAAAAAAAGAGGATGCTAAGGCAATAGCAACTGCAATTTCTGCGGAGTACAGACTTGATAGGTTAGTAGAAATACAAAAAATATTAAATCAACAGTATTATGATAAAGAAGATTTAGACCGCCGCGTTAGACGTGATATACCAGATGCTATTCTAGGCTATGACGAAAAAGGAAATGCTATATTTTACACAAGGATCAATGAGATTTTAGAGGATGAAATCAAAAAGTGTGAGTTACAAATCCAGCTTGGAGAATATGCAAAAGAACGACAAAATATTTCATGAACACCAAACCCGCCCTCAATCGAGAGCGGGTAATCTTTTGGGCTTCAAATTCGTATAGATACACAAAAAAATCCTTAAAATTTTTCGTCCACAAATATTTTATCGAATAGCAATAAGTCCCGCTTGCGTTTTGCCACAACTTAAGGTATATAATATTCAAATTTATGCGCCTCAATCAATTTGAATATTTAATAATTGCTAGTATAATAAAAGCACACCGGTGTAAAAGGGTTTTATCTGGAAGAATTTGAAATTGTCTATTGACTTTTGCCTAGGCGTATGTTATATTATGTCTAGGCGAAAGTGAGGTGATCCTTTGAGCCCACGAACAGGCCGTCCGATTGCAGGAGATGAACCTAAAGACAGGCAGATTGCCTTAAGGGCAACGAAGACGAC
>CAKTXU010000015.1 GCA_934630995.1 uncultured Eubacteriales bacterium | reverse complement strand
CTCATAACCAGCATCAGTCAAGCTTGTTGAAAAAGTATGAAACATTGTCATCGCGGGTCGCCATACCTTCGGCAGAATCATATAAAGCGCATGCCGCAATATTTGTTTTATGCGTGTATAAAAAGATTTTTTGTATACTGCTTAATTTGCACAATTGTTTTATGGCAGTTAACATTTGTTTGCCTATACCTTGCCGCCGATAGTCTGCGTGAACACCAACTCCATGTATATATAGCATATTGCCGGAATGGTCTAACCGGTTAAGTTCATATCCGCACACATATCCAATAATTTTATCATGATCAATGCAGGCGAAAAAGTAATTGGCAGGATTAGTCAGGAATTCTCTCGCACTTTCTTCATTTATTTCCCAAATATCAAGGGCAATACGGTCATTCTTCGTGTTTGCTATCATCTGCAAATCAGCAAGCCCCAGTTTTCTAAATGTTCTCTCGGACATAGTACACCTCACAAAATATAAATAATTTTTGCAAGCTAATTACGATTTTATCATCTCTCGGTGGATTTGTAATATTTCTACATAAACAAAACCGGAGCTTCGGACCGAGTTGGTCCGAAGAAGTTGCGTCGCTTCGCGCCTTATGCGCCCCCCGCCCATTCTCGGGCGTGGGAACGGCTCAAGAGAATATCCCCGTCGCTCGAATACAGACGGGAAAGACGGTCAAGGTTTTGCCGCCGTAGGCAGTGCTGTGCACCCTTGACCGTCTTTCCCGGATATGCTACCCAAACTATGGCGACGGGGAATATCCTTTGAGCTCCGGGGTGTGGGGCAGCGCCCCACAAGTCTCACGTCACCGGGCCAAGTCGGCCCAGCCTGATGAGGGATCATAGTTGGTTTCTTAATATAGACGTGGCCCCCTCCACACCGCCCCTTCCTTCCGCACTGCTTTATTGACAACCTCAAGGCCGTGGAAGAGCTTCCCCTTCCACGGCCTTGTTCCTGTGTATCCTTACCTCTCCCGCTTTTTCCTAATCAGAACGCCCACGGCGCCCAGAACGGCGCAGAGGATGACCAGCCCGCCGGCCACGCAGATGACAATCATGGCGACCACCGGCCTTTCCGCGTCGTCCACCGGAGGCTGGAGCAGGGATTGGGTTCCCTCGCCCGAACCGGTGAAAGAGGCCGCGTATTCCCAGGTGATGGGCTTGGAAACCTCCAGAGGGTCCCCGGTATAGGTGAACAGACAGCGCATGGAGATGGTCAGCACCCGCTCCTCACCTGGCTTCCATCCCTCCATGGCGATGGTCAGGCCCCCGTCGGCATCGGCGATATGGCTGAAGCTGCCGTCGTATAGGACCGCGTCCCCTTCCTTCACCGTGATTAGCAGGGAATTCAAATAAGTCAGCGCCTCCTCGTCCCCATAGGGAAGCTGGATGCCGGAGAGGCGGAAGTCCACCGTTTTGTCGCTGTTGTTGACCAGCCGCAGGGTTCCCGCCCGCCGGGCCGTCCCCCCTTCCAGCAGGGGATATTCCCACACGGCGGGCTCCTCCTCAGGCGTCATTTCCAGCGCGACACCGCCGGTGCCGTTCACCAGTGCGACCGTCTTTTCATCCACCGAATCCGCTGAGGCCGCCAAAGGCAGCCACAGCGCGCAGAACAGCGGCAGCAACCGCCGCAGCATCTTGCTCATCGCTCATCGCCCTCCGTTCCATTTCGCGGTTCCGGGGGCGTTTCACGGCGATCCCTGACATAATGATAGGCGTTAACCACCACGCAAAGCACGAGGAACAGCGCCAGAATACCGCCCACCAGCAGCACGGTGAGCTTGGGAAGGCCGAAGACCGTCTCGGTCAGGAAGCCGCCCCCGCCATGGACCAGGGACATGTAGGTCTGTCCGCCGGCGGAGGACGAGGTGGTGGTGGCGGCCGGCTTCGTGGGCAGATAGGGCGCCGCCGGCTCGGGAAGCACCGCCTCGGGATCCATCGGATCCAGACCGGCGTTTAACAGGCGTATTTGATCGGCGTCCAGGGCAAAATTATACAGATATACCTCATCGACCAGGGCGTTGAGAGTGGTATCCCCCCAGGGATCGAGAGTGCCGCCCAGGGTGAAATACCGGGGCTCCATTTCGATAAAGTGAACAAGCATGCTTTCCTGTACCCATATCTCCCCATCGATATAGGTCGTCAGAGTCTGCCCGTCCATGACCAACGCGACGTGGTGCCATTCGTTTTGGGGCAGGGCATTGCTTTCCACCCCGTCCAGACACAGCTTTTCCTGGTTGGTGACCGCATCCGGCCGATAAAACTGGGTCAGCACTCCGTCCCTGATAAGGCCGTTCTCGTCCGGCTCCTCCCCCCGGGAATGGGGCAGGAAGGTCAGCCAGTATTTATCCCGGCTGCTGAAGCTGAAAAAATGCTGCTGATAGAGGGTTTCTTCCGGCAGGCCCTCGGTCAGGCCCCGCCAGTTTATCCAGCCGGAAAAGGTCATCGTGTTCATTTTCAGCTGGTTGCGCCACAGGCGCAGGTAATCCCCGCCGCCCTTCAATTGGACGGCCTTGCCGCCGAAGACGCCGCCGTCCACCCAAGGGATGGTTGCCGGATCTAAAATCGTCTCGCCCCGGCAGTATTCCACATGGGAAGACATATTGTCCGGCTCTCCCACCACGATCAGCCGCCCCTTGTCCGCCGGCTCATAGCCCTCGGTGGCCCCGGCCGTCAGGCCGGAACCCAGCAGGAGTACCGCCGCCCCCGTCACGGCCAGCCGTGGGAGAAAGGCCCGTTTTTGTCGTCGCATATTATGTACCTGTGCCTTTCGTAAACGCTAGCATATGTCTATTTTCGTATTTTTATTGCCGTTTGTCAATGGCCCGGCAAGGATTCCCGGGAAACCCACTAAAAAATTTTTATTTTTATAAAAGGGATGCATACAATTTGAGTTGTTGAAAACCCTATTATCTTATGATATACTATATTTTTGTATAATATGGAAAAATATCACAGCCAAGAAATGAAAGGGTTGTTTGTATGCTGCGGACCAACGAATACCGGACCCACACCTGCGGTGAGATTTCGGAGGCCGATATCGGCCGGACCGTCCGGGTGGCGGGCTGGGTGGAAACCATACGGGACCACGGCGGGGTGAAATTCCTCGACCTGCGCGATCACGATGGACTTCTGCAGGTGGTGGTTTATGATGAATCTTTGCTGGAGCCGGTTTCCCGTGAATGCGCGATCACCGTTTCCGGCCAAGTGGTCAAGCGGAGCGAAGACACCGTCAACCCCAAAATCGCTACCGGGACGGTGGAGGTCAAGGCCGCGACCCTAACCGTACTCGGCCGCACCCAGGCCGCCCTCCCCTTTGACGTTACCGACTCCAAAAACACCCGGGAGGACGTCCGGCTGAAATACCGCTACCTCGACCTTCGCAACCCGAAGGTGCACGACAATATTGTTTTCCGCTCCGAGGTGGTGTCCTTCCTGCGCCGGAAAATGACCGAGCTGGGCTTCCTTGAAATCCAGACCCCCATCCTGTCCGCCTCCTCCCCCGAGGGAGCGCGGGATTATCTGATTCCCAGCCGGAAGCACCACGGTAAATTCTATGCCCTGCCCCAGGCGCCGCAGATTTTCAAGCAGCTGCTGATGGTGTCCGGCTTCGATAAATACTTTCAGGTGGCCCCCTGCTTCCGGGATGAGGACGCCCGGGCCGATCGATCCCCCGGCGAATTTTATCAGCTGGACTTTTAAATGGCCTTCGCCACCCAGGAGGACGTGCTGGCCGTGGCGGAGGAGGTGCTGTTTGAGACTTTTTCCCGCTTCTCCGACAAGCCGGTGTCCCCCGCCCCCTTCCGGCGGATCCCCTATGCGGAGTGCATGCTGAAATACGGCACCGACAAACCGGATCTGCGCAATCCTCTGGAAATCATCGATATCAGCGATCTGTTCACGGAAACCGAATTCGCCCCCTTCCGGGGCAAAACCGTCCGGGCCATCAATGTGCCCGGCTGCGCCTCCCAGTCCAAGAGCTTCTTTGAGAACATGCTCAAATATGCCACCGAAATCGGCATGAAGGGCCTGGGCTATGTCAAGGTGAACGAGGATCTGTCCTTCAGCGGCCCCATCGACAAGTTCCTCTCCCCCGCCGACCGGCAGGAGCTCATCTCCCGGGCGGGGCTGAAGCCCGGCTGTGTGCTCTATTTCATCGCGGACAGCAAGGAGCTGGCGCCCAAGCTGGCCGGCCAGATCCGCGCCGAAGTCGCCCGCCGCCTGGGGCTTATCGACGAAAGTCGCTTTGAGCTCTGCTTTGTGGTGGACTTCCCCATGTACGAGCAGGATGAGGAAAGCGGCCAGATTATCTTCACCCACAACCCCTTCTCCATGCCCCAGGGCGGGCTGGAGGCTCTCAACACCAAGAACCCCCTGGAGATTCTGGCCTATCAGTACGACATCGTCTGCAACGGTGTGGAGCTTTCCTCCGGAGCGGTGCGTAACCACGACCTGGATACCATGGTCAGGGCCTTCGCCATCGCCGGATATACGGAGGATGATTTGAAGCAAAAGTTTTCCTCTCTGTATAACGCCTTCCAATACGGCGCGCCGCCCCACGCGGGCATGGCGCCCGGAGTGGATCGGATGCTCATGCTCCTTAAAGGAGAGGAGAATATCCGGGAGGTCATTGCCTTCCCGATGAACAGCACCGCGCAGGATCTGCTGCTGGGCTCCCCCTGCGAGGTCACCGAGCAGCAGCTGAGGGAAGTGCATATCAAAATCCGCTGAGCCCTAAAAAGGAGGCAATGGTTCCATGGTAACGAGAGACGACGTGCTGAGCATCGCCCGGCTGGCCAAGCTTTCCGTTCCCGAGGAGGAGCTGGACGGGCTGACCGCTGAAATGGCCAATATCATATCCTTCGCGGACACCATCAACTCCGCCGGGGCGGAGGGGGAGGACTTCGACAACATCGGGGGGCTGTCCAACGCCTTCCGGGAGGACGAGGTGGTACCCTCCTATCCCCGGGAGGAAATTCTGCGCAATGTGGACGGCGGGGAGGACGGCTTCTTCGCCGTGAAAAAGCGCCGCTGAAATGGGCGCAGACCGTAAACCAGAATCTGCGAAAGGCATGGTTTTGACGATGGATAAGGAAAAGACGGGCAGGATTGCCTCCTTGCGGCGGATGCTGACCGGCGGGGAGCTGTCCTGTGAAGAACTCACCGGCCGGTATCTGGCCGCTATCGAAAAGGACAATCCCGCTCTGAACGCCTATGTGACCGTCACGGCGGACACGGCGCTGCATACCGCCCAGCAGGTGGATAAAAAGCTGCGGGCCGGGGAAGAGCTGTCCCCTCTGGAGGGGATCCCCATGACCCTCAAGGACAATATCTCCACCAAGGGCATCGAAACCACCTGCTGCTCCAACATCCTACGGGGCTACCGGCCTATTTACGATGCCACGGTGTGGAAGCTGCTGCGGGAGCAGAATGCGGTCCTGCTGGGCAAAACCAACATGGACGAATTCGCCATGGGCTCCTCCTGTGAAACCTCCTGCTACGGCGGGGCCCTCAATCCCCACGACACCGGCCATGTTTCGGGCGGAAGCTCGGGCGGGGTGGCCGCGGCGGTGGGCGGCAACCTGGCGGTTTACGGCCTGGGCTCGGACACCGGCGGCTCCATCCGGCAGCCCGCCAGTTTCTGCGGCCTGGTGGGGCTCAAGCCCACCTACGGCGCGGTTTCCCGGTACGGCCTCATCGCCTACGCCTCCAGCTTTGATCAGATAGGCCCCATAACCTACACGGTGGAGGACGCGTCCCTGGTCTACGACGCCATTTCCCGCTACGACGAGAGGGATTCCACCTCTCAGGGCCGGAAAGGGGCGCCGGCCGCCGATTCTCTCCGGCAGGATATCCGGGGGATGAAAATCGGTGTCGCCGACGAGTATTTTGAAGGCCTGCGGGAGGATGTCCGCCATGCCATGGATGAGGCCGTGGCGGCTTACCGTTCCCTGGGGGCGGAAATCGTCCGCTTCCGGCTGCCCTCCCTCCAGTACGCCCTGCCGGTGTATTACATCCTCGCCTGCGCCGAGGCATCCTCCAACCTCGGGCGGTACGACGGCATCCGCTACGGATATCAGACGCCTCATTACGGCGATATCAACGACATGATCTGCAAGACCCGCAGCGAAGGCTTCGGCAAGGAGGTCCAGCGGCGGATACTGCTGGGGACCTATGTGCTCTCCGCGGGCTATTACGACGCCTATTACAAGAAGGCGCAGAACCTGCGGGGCGCCATCGTCTCCGCGTTCCGGGAGGCCTTCCAAAACTGCGACGTCATCCTCGCTCCCACCGTCCCCATGACCGCCTTCGAGCGGGATTTCTCCGCCAAGGATCCGGTGGAAACCTACCAGACCGATATCTGCACCGTGCCGGTCAACATCGCCGGGCTTCCCGCCGTCTCCGTCCCCTGCGGAGCGGACGGCAAGGGGCTGCCCATCGGCATGCAGCTCATCGGCAGGGCTTTTGACGAGGCTTCCATCCTGCGGGCGGCGTATCAATATGAACAGGCGGCCGGGCCCGCCCTGTCGACGGAATGGGGGGTAACGCTGTGAGTTCCTCAAAATACGAGCTGGTGGCCGGGCTGGAAACCCATGTGGAGCTGTCCACCAAAACGAAAATATTCTGCGGCTGCACGACGAAATTCGGCGGCGAGCCCAATACCAACTGCTGCCCCATCTGTATCGGGCTGCCGGGCACCCTGCCCAAGCTCAACCACGAGGTGGTGCGCTACGCCGTCAAGGCGGGGCTGGTGACCCACTGCACCATCAACGCCGTCTCCAAAATGGATCGGAAGAACTACGTCTACCCGGACCTGTCCAAGGCCTATCAGATTTCCCAGTACGACAAGCCCCTGTGCGAACACGGCTACATCGAGCTGTCCTCCGGCAAACGGATCCGCATCACCCGCATCCACATTGAGGAGGACGCGGGCAAGCTGGTTCACACCCGCGGGGACACCTATGTGGATTATAACCGGGGCGGGGTCCCCCTGATCGAAATCGTCACCGAGCCGGACATCCGCAGCGTGGAGGAAATCCGGGAGTATCTGGAAAAGCTCCAGCTGCTGATGAAATATATCGGCGTATCCGACTGCAAAATGCAGGAGGGCTCCCTTCGCTGCGACGTGAACATTTCCGTCCGCCCGCAGGGCGAGGAAAAGCTTGGCACCCGCACCGAAATTAAAAACATGAACTCCTTCGCCTTTATCGAGAAGGCGGTGGCCTATGAGATGGAGAGGCAGATCGACCTGCTGGAAAGCGGAGAGGCCGTCATCCAGGAAACCCGCCGGTATAACGACGCGGAGGACATCACCGAGAGCATGCGGGGCAAGGAGGACGCCCACGACTACCGCTATTTCCGGGAACCGGATCTGGTGACCATCGACACCACTGCGGAGGAAATAGAGTCTCTGCGTTCCACTCTTCCCGAGCTCCCAGACGCCCGCCTGAAGCGGTATACGGAGGAGTGGGGGATTCCGGCTGCGGATGCGGCCCTGCTGGTGAAATACCGGCGGGTGTCCGATTATTTTGAGGAAGCCTCCCGGGGAGTCTCCGCCAAAACGGTTTCCAACTTTATCATCGGCCAGCTATTCCGCCGCCTGACCACCGATGCGGACAAGGAAGCCTGCGAGCTCAGCGTCTCCGCCGCCGCCCTCAACGAGCTGGTGGCGCTTCTTGACGCGGGCAAGCTGAAAATGAATCTGGCCAAGGCCACCCTGGAAAAAATGCTGGACACCGGCAAGCCGGTTTCCGCGCTGCTGTCTGAGGAAGATATGAAGGGTGTGGACGAAGACGCCCTCGCCGCCGCCTGCCGTCAGGCAGTGGAGGACAATCCCGGCGCAGTGGCCGACTATCTGGGAGGCAAGGAGAAGGCCTTCAAGGCCCTGCTGGGCGCCGTCATGAAGGCCACCCGCGGCAAGGCCGACGCCAGGGCCGCGGAGGAGCTGCTGCTCTCTCTCATCAACCAATAATGTCCGCTCCGGCATATAGAAAGGTAGAGATATTTGAAAAAAGCATGGCCGATGATTCTCCTGCTGGCGGCCCCCTATCTATTTTTCCTGACAATAATCGTGCTGTCTCAACTGTCGTATACACAGGCCATGGAAATGACGCTGGGCTCTATCGGCTATCCCTACGCGGCCATGCTCCTCCTGATTTTCCTGCCCAACATGATCTATGCGTTCATTCTGCCCCGGAGAGGCTATACACCACAGCAGCTCCTGTTTTGGGACATGCTGCTGAAGCTGTGCAACATCCCCCTGTATATCCTGGTATTTATCGCGGGCATGCTATTGGCCGGCACCATCATCGGTTTGGGCCTCATCCCCTTCTTCATGCTGTTTGATTACCTGCTGCTCCTTCCCTCCACGATGTACGGTGTCAGCGGCCTGCGGCAGGCTTATAAGGCCGGCCTGCTATCCAAAGGCGCCCAGGTGGGCAACAGCATCCTGCATTTCTTTTTCTGCCTGGATGTCCTCAGCGCCGTGATTGTTTTCATCACCGTCAAGGTGAAAACCGTATGCCGCCGCACACAGCCAAGGTTCGCCGGATGGTGAGCGGGGCCGGCAGCACTTGACGCCCCGGCCTTATGGCCGGGGCGTCATCATTCTCTGCAAGTCTCCTCAGAAGGTGGGGAGGCTTCACGCATACAAATACCACTCATCTATCCACTGCGCATTTCCATACCTGTCATGCAGTAAACCGCACAAATGAGAAACCATATCCGTTCCCTGTGCGTACAAGGGATACTCCTCCAGATTTTTATCCGCCTTCAGATGACTTAATTCATGAAAGAAATCACCGTAAGCCTTTATTTTGCTTTTTATGCTTTCTGGAACAGGCAGCTCATCCATATAAAAGAACAACCATGTATCGCCGGGGTAAGCCCTGTCGCACAATAAATACAGCAGACGGCAGCAAGCTCGCCAAACCGCCGCGCCGTATAACAGGGAGGCTCCCGCATCGGCTCTCCTCAGCGGTTGCCGCATCCAGTCGAGCTGAAGCTGTATGGTCAAATACTGTCCGCGGATATAGCTGTCCAGACGGCTTTTAAACTGCTCGTTTTTTTCCTCCAGAATCCCTTGATACCGATGAAACGGGTCATGCAGCAGCCGAATATGCGTATACTCCCATATGTTCATCACATCGTCGGTATCAAAATAGGCCCTCAGATGCTCATAGGTATCGAGATGATAATGACCATCCCAATCGCCAAGCGGCAAGAAGATCCCGTCTGTTCTTGAGGACAGTCCTTCCCGCACATACGCGGACACAATCTCATCGCATGTTTCCTTATCTGTAAACAGGACAAAATCCAAATCGGAGTATTGATCCGAATATCCTCTGGCCGTACTGCCTTTTAACACGAGGGTTATCTGCTGCCAGTATCGGTTTAACACCGTGTGCTGCTGCAAATAGTCACTGTACTTCAGCAGCATCGTTTCCAGCCGCTCCGATTCATCCATACGTAAATCCCCCTATCTTTCAGAAACCCTTTCTCCACGCCGCAGAGCTATTTCGATAACCACTGGTAAAAGCGCCCCGGCCTTGCGGCCGGGGCGCAAAATAATCAGCGTCAGGACGCGACGAATTTCTTTGGATCGCAGGCCTTGATGGCGCTCTTGTCCACCACCACTTCCAGCTCTTTCATCGCCTTGGTGATTTCCTCGTTGTAGTCGTCGAAGTTGGCGCCCGAGATGATGCTTTCCCGGTTTTCCTCGACGACGTCCTCCACCCCTTCCTTGACGCGGGGATCCATCCGGAGAATCAGGGCCGCCGTGTTCTTCGTGCCGCCCTTTTTATAGGTGACCACCTTGGCATCGCCGATATCCACCGTCTTGACGGCGTTGGTGAAATCCTCGTCGCCATACACATTGGCGTCGATATCGTGCCGGTTGGGATCCTTGTTTTCCTCATCCTCGTCGCCATCTCCCGAGCCGGTTGCCTGGGTGGTGCCGGTGGTGCCCGTCCCTGTGGGATCCGTGGTATTGCCGGCGGTGCCCGTGGTGGTGTCAGCGGCGGTGGTCGTGCCGGTGGGGTCGGCAGGAGCCGTGGTCGTGTCGCCGGCCGTCGTGGTTGTGGTGGTGCCGGTGGTGCCCGTTCCCGTACCGGTGGTGGTGGAAGCGGCCTTTTCGTCCTCCTGATATTTCTCAATGACCTTATCGAAATCCTTGTTGTTGCGGTAAAGATCCAGATAATCGTTGAGCCGTTCCTTGACCTCGTTGGCCTTTTCCTCGCTGAGGTCGGTGCCGCTGCTGTCGGTCAGAGAGATCTCGATGATTTTATAGCTGAGGAAATTGTTGTCGAAATACTTCTGGATATCGGCCTCGGACATCTCCCGGGGGCCGCCCTTGCCGTAAAGATGATAAAACAGCTGCTTTTCATAGGTGCTGACGGCCCGCAGCATCTCCTCATAATGGGCCTTGTTGAAGCCCATCTGGATGACGTCGTCGTTGCGGACGTTTTTCAGCTGCTCCTCGAGCGCCTTGATATCCTCATCCCGTGTTTTGGCATTATACTCGCCGATCATTTTCTTGAGCACAATCTGGCGGACGATGGAATCCTGGGTCTGACGCTTGATATACTCGGCCAGCTTGAGCTTTTCCGCGTCGTCCCCTTCGCCATAAGTGAACTCCTGGGCCCACACATCCATATAGGCGGCGTACTGATACATTCCCTGGCCGTAATACAGCTGGTAGAAGGTGTTGTACAGATACGCCAGATACAGTCCGGTTTCGATTTCCTGTCCGTCCACGGTCATGGCCACCTTGGGGGTGGAACACCCGGAGAGGGCGGCGGTGGAAACCAGCAGCAGGGCCGACAGGGCCGCGCAGGCCGCCCGTTTGAGTTTCAGCATCGGTCAATTCCTCCTTGAAAGCGCAGGCCGCGGGGCCTCCGCCTTGTCTTCATATTGCGTGGGCTAAGCCCGTTTCCCGGGCAGACGATTCTTATATTATACATGGTAAACGGCAGTTTGTCCACTGTCATTTGCTTCGAAAAACCCAGGTAAATTTGTAGAGGGAAAACAAAGCCGGCAACTGCCTCGGAATTAATATTGTCCGCCGATTCTACGAATTGTTGAAAACACGGTGGAAAGTGTGGAAAACAAAACAATTGTTCCGGCATTGGCACAATTCACACATCATCAGGGTAGAAATTGTCAATAATCTGCAACCCCGCCCTAGCCATTTTTCCCGCGATATGTTATAATACCGATTGAGTATTCCATCGCCGTCCTGCGCGCCCGCGCTGCCGCCGGACGTCATCCCCCGGGAGGTGGTTCCGGGAGGGAAACGGCCGGCCGGCTGGCCGGCAGAGGAAAGGAAGGATTGTTGTTGGACAACGCAACAAAAAAGCGGCTCGCCATCGCCGCGACCCGCATCCGCATGGCGGCCGTGGAAGGCACGTTTCATGCCAAGAGCGGCCACCCCGGCGGCTCCCTGTCCATCGCCGACATGCTGGCGTATCTGTATTTCCAGGAGATGCGGGTGGATCCGCAGAATCCCAAATGGCCCGACAGGGATCGCTTCGTGCTTTCCAAGGGCCATACCGCTCCCGCCCTGTACGGGGCGCTGGCCCTCAAGGGCTATTTTCCTGAGGAGGAGATAGCCTCCCTGCGCCACACCGGCGCGATGCTCCAGGGGCATCCGGACATGAAGGGAACCCCGGGCGTGGATATGTCCTCCGGCTCCCTGGGCCAGGGGATTTCCGCCGCCTGCGGTATGGCGCTGGGCGCCAAGCTGGACGGCGCCGGTTACCGCGTGTACACCGCCCTTGGAGACGGGGAAATTGAAGAGGGCCAGGTCTGGGAGGCGGCCATGTTCGCCGCCGCCAAAAAGCTGGACAACCTCTGCGTTATTGTGGATAACAACAACCTCCAAATCGACGGCACCGTCGAGGAGGTCAATTCCCCCTATCCTATCCCGGAGAAATTCGAGGCCTTCGGCTTCCATGTCCAGGAGATTAACGGCCATGATTTCGACAGCATCGAGGCGGCCTTAAACGCCGCCCGCGCCTGTAAGGGAAAGCCCTCCGCCGTCATTCTCAAGACGGTCAAGGGCAAGGGCGTGTCCTTCATGGAAAACAAGGCTTCGTGGCATGGCACCGCTCCCAATCAGGAGCAGCGGGACGCCGCCATCGCCGAGCTGCAGGCGGCCCTGGCCGCCTATGAGGAGGGTTAATCATGGCTGAAAGTATCCGCAAGGCCACCCGGGAATCCTATGGGGAAACGCTGGTGGAGCTGGGCGCCGAGATGGACAATCTGGTGGTGCTCGACGCCGATCTGGCCGCCGCCACTAAAACGGGGTTGTTCAAAAAGGCCTATCCCGACCGCTTTTTCGACTGCGGCATTGCTGAGTGCAATATGATGGGCATCGCCGCCGGGCTGGCCACTACCGGTAAGGTGGTGTTCGCCTCCTCCTTCGCCATGTTCGCCGCCGGCCGCGCCTTCGAGCAGGTGCGTAATTCCCTCGGATACCCCCATTTGAACGTGAAAATCGGCGCCACCCACGCGGGAATCTCGGTGGGCGAGGACGGCGCCACCCATCAGTGCTGCGAGGATATCGGC
>CAKTXU010000014.1 GCA_934630995.1 uncultured Eubacteriales bacterium | reverse complement strand
CGGCGAACATCAGGCCGCTTGCCATGTTGTGGCCGTAAACGATGGTGATTTTATTGGTATCCGCGGGGGTATCGATGGTGTTGCGCTGATCGAAGAAGACACAGCCGTTTTTATTGACGGCTTTATAAAAATCGTGGGTGAGGTAATACTCGTTGTCGATGCCCCGGGTGATGGGATAGTCGATTTTGAGAAAATCGTCCTTCATGCTGGAGCCGTATCGAATCCAGCCCCGCAGATCGGTATTTTCCATGTACAGCCGTTTGAAGGATTCGTCCATCCCCTCCAGGAAAGGAAAATCATCGGATCCAGGGGGCAGGGGAGCGGGGTTGTCGGGATCGTATGCCTGGGAGAGCTCGGTATACAGCTTTTCACTGCTTACAGGGATGAAGACCATATCGTAAGCCAGGTAGGACAGGGATCCTACCAGGGTCATCAGCGCAATCACAAACACGCATTTGCGCACTATCTCCAGCACCCGATCCCCTTTGTGGGGGATGACGCCGTCCAGAATGGACATCAGCACGGCCACCGCCCCTTTTTGGGAGCGGCGCGGTCGGGCGCCGGGATTCCCGTAGGACACGGCCTGGACGCCTTCGGCCGGATCTTCCTCATCCTCCTCATCTGGGGAGAGGAAAATCAGTTCATCCTCCGGTTGGAACAGGATGGCTTCCGGGGGTAAATCCGCCGTCCTGCCCGCGCCGTCCTGCTTCCCGGGGGCGCGGCCGTTGGGGCCGTAGTCCGCGAGAATCTGCTGGATTTCCTGCTCGCTGGAATCGGGGCGGTTGTGAGACGCGTTCCCGCTGCCGGGAACACGGTTGTCGTCCGTAGGATGGGACATCGCGTTTACCTCCTTTGAAGTGTGAGAAGCGGGCGGTCAGCGGCGGATCAAAGAGGCGGCAGCCTCCTCCACCCCGCGCAGCAGACGGTCCACATCCTCTTCGGTGTTGTCCCGGCAGAAGCTGACCCGCAGGGCGGAGTCGATTTCCCGGCCGGACAGGCCCAGGGCTGTCAGGACGGGGCTGCGGTTTCCCCGGGAACAAGCGGAGCCGCTGGAAACATATACGTCCCGTTCGGCCAGAAAGTGCAGCAGGGTTTCGCTGCGGATACCCGGTACGGAGAAATTGACGATATAGGGGACATGGGACTCCGGCAGATGGAGGACGAATTCCTCCCGGCCGCGCAGGCCGTCCAGAAGCCGTCCGCACAGCCGGCGGAAATGGGTTTCCTGTGCCGCCAGATCGGGCACGGCGGCGGCCGCAGCGCCGAAGGCGGCGATGGCGGGCATCGGCTCGGTGCCGGAGCGCAGGCCCCGTTCCTGTCCGCCCCCCAGGGCGCGGGGCAGCAGGCGGATCCCCTTTTTTATATACAGGGCGCCCACCCCCTTGGGGGCGTGAAGCTTGTGACCGCTGACGGAGAGCAAATCCACGTCCAGGCGGGCCGCCCGCAAGGGGAGCTTGCCCGCCGCCTGCACCGCGTCGCAGTGGATCAGGGCCCCGGGAGCCCGGCGGCGGACGGCGGGGACGATTTCCTCCAGGGGAAAGCGGGCTCCGGTTTCATTGTTGACCAGCATGATACTGACGAGCACCGTGTCCTTTCGGCAGGCCCCGGCCACCTGAGAGGCGGTCACGATACCGGAGGGGCCGGGAAGCAGGCGGGTGATCTCAAAGCCCTGCTTTTCCAGCTCATCAAAGGCGGCGGAGACGGAGGGATGCTCCACGGCGGTCGTGACCGCGTGATTCCCTGTCCGCCGCCGCGCCGCCGCGCCGCCGAGGACGGCGAGATTATTGGCCTCTGTCCCCCCCGAGGTGAAAAGCACTGTTTCGGGGGACACGCCCAGCAGGGAAGCCACCGCCCGCCGCGCTCCGTCCAGCTCCCGCTCGGCTTCGAAGCCGGCGGTGTGCAGGGAGGAGGGATTGCCGTAGCAGGCGGTCATCATATAAAGGGCCTTGTCCGCCGCCTCCCTGCAAACGGCGGTGGTGGCGCTGTTGTCCAGATATGCTCGGCTGTTCATGGGGTCGCCCTTTCATCGCATGGTAGCATAGCCGTGTACGCGTATACAAGCCTTCACAGTCAAAACGGATAGTCTATTCCAGCATTTAATTATAGTACAGATTTGCCTTTTATACAACCACCTGTTTGTGACGTTTTTGTGACATTCCGCCTTTCTTGTGGAAAAGGTTAACAGTGTTGTAATGTATTGCCTTAAAGGTGTCGAAAGTGTCATTTTTTTGTAATGAAATGCGGTGGTTTTCAGGCCGCGGATAGCATACAATAGACTCGTAGACCGGGACAGATTCCCGAGACTGCAGAAGGGATGTGACCGATATGACGAGAATTCAGAAGGCAGGACGGATGGCAGGCATTGCCAAAAAATGCGTGGTGTTGGCCATGTCCCTGCTGCTGCTTGCCGCGCTGGCAACCACCGTGTCCGCCGAGGCGGCGGGCTACTGGACGGAGACAACCGACAGCGAGGGACGGCCAATCCGTATTTTCACCTATACCGAGCCGGTGGAGATAACCTTCGACGAGACGGACGGCGCAGGATGCTGCGGCGCTCCGGAAACGGAGCCGGCCGAAACGGCGGGCAACCCGGAAGGCGCCCAGCCTGTGGCGGTCATCGACAACGCCCCTGTCAGAATGGCGCAGGCAGAGGAGCTTCCCACAGCCCAGGCAGGTCCGTCGGACAATCCCATGGCCGGAATCGCGGCGCTGGGACTGCTGCTTCTGCTGGGATTGGGCGCGGCCCTCTACAAGGCGGTTTGACCGCCGATACATAAGTACCCGCGCAAAAACAAGGACGTTAGAAAGGCGTGATGAACGATGCCCAGACGGCTGGTGGTGCTGATGGCGGCTATGGCGGCCTGCGGGGCCTTGTGGTGCCTCCTGCTTCGCCGCAGACGGGAAACCCGTCCCATGGTGGAGGATTTCGAGCAATAAAAATTTTTGACCGGAAAATTAAAGTAACCACTCAGTGGGTGACGCATCATTGGAAAATGACGCGTCACCCACTTCCTCTATGCGGCGGACGGAAACGATAGCGGGTTTTATGAGCGGCGCGCGCCGTTTTTGTCGAAATTTTGGAAAGGGACGGGCGAAACGGTATATTTCGGGAACACGCCGCCATACTATCCAGCGTAAGAGGCAAAAACGGCGAAAGGATGAGACAGGACATGCAAAAGCGAATGGGCAGGCGCGCAGTGGTGCGGCTGGCAAGCTATACGCTGGCGCTGATTATCGCGCTGGCGGTGGCGGCGATCAGCGGCTATACGCTGGCCAACCGGAACCGGACCGTTATCGAATACGGCTATCAGCGAGCCCTGGGCGAGCTGACGGAGTATATCGGCAACCTGGACATCACCCTGGAAAAGGGCAAATATGCGGCCACGGAAAAGCAGCTCACCGGCCTGTCCGCCAAGCTGCAGCGGGACGCGGGCTATGCCAAGAACGCCCTGGAGCAGCTGCCGGTCAGCGCCCAGGAGCTGAGCAATACCTATCGGTTTTTGTCCCAGGTGGGTAATTTCTGTGTCTCTCTGTCCGGGCGTGTGGCTCAAGGGGAAACCCTCACCGAGGAGGAGACGGCCGCCCTGGCCCAGCTGTCCGGCTACGCCAGGACCCTCACCGGGCAGTTGGCGGCGATGCAGAGCAGTCTGGAGGCTGGTGAGCTGCGGCTGGGCGAGGTGGCTCAGGTGATGCGGCAGGAGGGGGAGACGGGCGCCCCGCCGGATATCAACAGCGGCTTTTTGGAGCTGGAGCAGGGGTTCGAGGATTATCCCACCTTGATTTACGACGGCCCCTTTTCCGATCATATCCAGCAGCAGGAGCCCAAGCTTTTAAAGGATAAGGCGCTGATTGAGGAGGCCGAAGCCATTCGGAAGGCAACGAGCTTCGGGGATGTCGGCCATCTGACAGGATCGGGAGAGCTGGGAGGGAATCTGCCCTGCTTTCAATTTGCGGGGGAAACCGTCGCGGTCAGCGTGACCAAGGCGGGGGGCTATGTCTCCTCCTATATCGATTCCCGGGTCATCGGCGAGGCCTCTCTGACGGTGGAACAGGCAGTGAAAAAGGGTGAGGACTTTCTTGTTCTCAAGGATTACACCGGCTTTGTAGTCCGGTATTACAGTCTCAACAATGGTGTGCTGACCATCAATTTTGCCTATGCGCCGGATGGAGTGGTCTATTATCCCGACCTCATCAAGGTGGGAATCGCCATGGACAATGGGGACATGGTGCTGTTCGATGCCAAGGGTTATATTATGAACCACACCGCCCGGGACCTGCCGGCGGCCAAGCTCAGCTTGAAGGAGGCGCGGGCCAAGCTCAGCCCCCGGCTCACTCCCCAGGGCGAGGGACGGCTGACCGTTATCCCCTCCGAGGGGCTGCGGGAGATACCCTGCTACGAATTTCAATGCACCGGCGACGATGAGGAGCAGGTGCTGGTTTATATCAACATTGAAACCGGGATGGAGGAGCAAATCCTCATCCTTCTGAAAGATGAGACGGGGGTGCTGGCCATGTAGCAACCCCTGGAAACGGCCGGCGCCCTTTTGCGTCACAAAATCGGATTGGGACAGAAAAGGAGCGGTAGAAAATGAAAAGCAAATGGATTCTGGGGCTGGCGGCAGCCTCGATGATGTTGGTGCTGGCGGGCTGCGGCAATCGCGACGGCGGCACGAGCAATACCACTTCCTCGGGCGGTTCCTCGTCCACGGGCGGTGCTTCCTCCCAGGTCACGGACGGAACGAACGACAATACCGGACGGACCGATCTTCCCGGCGACAGCATGCCGGGAACCGACGGCAGAAATATGCCGAACAACGGACTGGGCGGCGGAATGGGCAATCCCAACGCATAAGGACGCGAAAAGCCGGCGGGGGCATACAGCTCCCGCCGGCTTTGTTGTGTAAAAATTTTATAATCGGACGGGGAGGCCCTTATCCGCCGATTCGGTGACGGCCAGGGCCAGGCGGAGGCTTTTATATCCTTCCTCTCCGGAGGTCAGGGGAGACTCGCCGGTGGCGATGCACCGGGCAAAATGCCGGTACATGCCCTCCGGTTCTTCAGCGGGTATATCGTGCAGCGCGCCGCAGCCGATGTCCTTGTGGCAGCCTTGAAGCCGGCTGCCGTCGGTGACGACTATGCCGTCACTGCCGCAGAGGCTGAGGCTTTCATAATAAGGATAGCGGTCAACCGCCCAATTGCAGACGAAATCCGCGGTGGCGCCGCTCTGAAATCGGATTACAGCATTGACGCAGGCCTCTGCTTCCAGCCGTGAGGGCACATAGACAGCCTGGGCGTATACTTCCGTCGGTTCGCCCAGATACCAGCGGAGGAGATCGAGACGATGAATACCGCTGCCGATGACACAGCCGCCCCCGACGCTCTCCCGGCTCCGCCACCAGGATCCCGGCGTGGGATTGAAATTCTGAAAATGATCGATGCGTGCAGTGAGAATCTTGCCGCCCAGGCCGCCCTCCTCCAGAAGCCGCTTTATCCGGCTGTGAATCGGGGTATACCGCTCGTTAAAGCCAACCATAAGGAGGCGATCTGCGGCCTTGGCCGCCTGGAGGATAGTCTGCGCCTCCTCCAGGGTGCGGGCGATGGGTTTTTCCACCAGCACATGCTTTCCCGCCCGCAGAGCATCCACACAGTGGGTGACGTGACAATCGTGGGGAGAGGTGATGACTACAGCGTCGATGGACGGATCGGCCAGCAGCTCACGGTAATCGGCGGTGAGACTGGGGAGTTCCAGCTCTGCTGCCCTTGCCGCCGCTGCGGGGGATGGATCAGCGGCCCCCGCCACAGAGAACAGCCCGGGCAGGCTGCGGATTTCCGGCAAATGCAGTCCGGCGGCGATACCGCCCAGACCAATTATCCCCAGTGAAATCATGCCATATCCCTCCTCTCAAACTCAGCAGACCCTACCACCACCAAAACCGCGCCCTCCGGTGAGGTGGCGCTGAAGCCGTGCGAATGGCCGGGAGAACATAAGGAGACATCCCCCGCCCGGAAGGGATACTCGATGCCGTCAAAGAGCAGGATTCCCTCCCCGCTGACGAGATAATAGACCTCCTCGTTGACAAGGTGGTCATGGCTGCCGATGGATACACCGCAAGGGAGCAGGTCATGGTGCATAAAGGCGACAGCCCGGCTCCCCAGCCCGTCCAGCAGGCTCCGGCAGATCAGAGTGCCCTTGCCGTCGTGACAGCGCTCATAATCGATTGCGGGGATATCCGCCGCCCGCCGTACAGCTGGAATCAGTTGTTCAGAATACATGACAGTTCCTCCAATAATTGTATTATTTGTGATATTTACTTTCTATCACAACTGAATTATAATGCGTGTAGGCGGGATAAATATATAGATATTGTGTGATAATATATTTCAATATGTGATGTGAATGGGGGTGCGGGATGGAAGAGGTGAATCTCTGGATAAAAATGAATGCCTATGCGCCGCTGCCCAATCTGCCGCGGATAACGGAGTATTTCCATTCGGCGGTCGGTACGCCCGCCTATTATTCCAGCGGCCGGGAAAGGAAGGGGCAGACACACAGCATATTTCACTATACCCTGAGGGGCCGGGGCGAGACCTGGAGGGGCAGCAATCGGTATTTCACCGAACCGGGTGTGGGTTTCCTCCATGTGATTGAGGATGACGAAGGAGGCTATTGTTACCCACGGGAAGAAACCGGCGTCTGGGAGTTCCTGGTCTTCTGTTTTGACGGCGGCGGCGTCAGCCGGGCGGTGGCGGACCTTGTCGCGGAGCGGGGACCTCTCTGTCCGCTCGGGGAGAAACGCCATCTGGTGGAAGAGCTGGGCCGGACCATAGAGGCGGATCCGGGAATCACCCTGCGGCGGGGTGAAACGCTCCGGCTGTTTACCCGCTTGTTTTCCCTCCTTCTGGACGGGCCGGACAGTCCGCCGGGCGTGGAGGAGAAGCTGGCTGCAAAGGCTCGCCTGCTAGTAGAGGAACACCTCACGGGCGGCGTTCGTGTGGGGGAAATAGCCAGCAGCCTGGGTGTCACACGGGAGCATCTTTCCCGTACCTTTGCTGCGGTTACCGGACAGACGCTGAAGGAGTATATCGCGGATAAGCAGGTGGCCCGAGCCTGCCTGTTGCTCAAACATACGGCGCTGCCCGTCGGGGAAATCGCCCAGAGCCTCGCCTTCGGCTCCTGCGAAAGTTTCATCGCCTTTTTTCACCGCCGGGTGGGGATGACGCCTCTACGCTACAGGCGGGACGGGGCCTTTCCGGTTTAACGGACGGCTATAAAAGGAGCGGGGGAAATCAACAGATTTCCTCCGCTCCTTTTATGTATTGAAGAAAAACTCAGTCCTGCCCGCAGATATGGCGGGCCACCACCACGCCGGTAACGCTGGCCTGCATCAGGCCGCGGGTGATACCGGCGCCGTCGCCGATGGCATACAGGCCGGCCAGGGTGGTGCAAAAATGCTCGTCCACCGCAATTTTGGAGGAATAAAACTTGACCTCCACCCCGTAGAGCAGGGTATTCTTGGAGTAAAGCCCGGGGGCCACCTTATCGAAGGCCCGCATGGCCTCGATGAGACTGGTCAGATGCCGGTGGGGGAGAACGAAGGACAAATCGCCCGGCACGGCGGTTTTCAGGGTGGGCACTGTGGTGGAGCGGGCCAGACGATCCGCGTCTGTGCGGCGGCCCTGGAGCAGATCCCCCAGACGCTGGACCATGATGCCTCCGCCGGTGAGCATGTTCCCCAGCTGGGCGATGTAGCGTCCGTATTCGATGGGACGGTTAAAGGGCTCGGTGAACCGGGAGGACACCAGCATGGCAAAATTCGTATTGCCCGTGCGGCGCGTCTCCTCAGCGTAGGAGTGGCCGTTGACCACAGCGATACCGCCCTCGTAATGCTCCTCGCTGACAATGCCGCCGGGATTCATACAGAAGGTGCGGACTTTGTTCTCAAAGGTATCGCTGTAATAGACCATCTTGGCCTCATATAAGGCTTTTGTCAGATGATCCATCACGGCGTTGGGCACCTCCACCCGCACGCCGATATCCACCTCGTTGTTCTGTGTGGCGATGCCGTTGGTCCGGGCAATATGGGTGAGCCAGTCGGCCCCGCCCCGGCCCGGGGCGGCCACCACAAAGTCCGCCTCCACCCGGTCAGGCTCCAGTCCGCGGGTGATTAGGGTCACGCCGATCACTCTGCCGTCTTCCACCACCAACTGTTCGGCCCGGGTCAGCTCCCGGAACTCAAAGCCGGGCTGCTCCAGCAGCCAGCGGTACATATTGCGCAGGGTTTCAAAGCTGTATTCGGTTCCCATGTGGCGGACAGGACAGTGAACCAGATGGATATTGTGACGGCTGCATTCGTAGTCGATTTCCTCCACCCGCTTGTCGTCGAGGCCGTGGACTTTATCAGGCGCGCCGAAGCGGGTATACATGGAATCCGCATAGCGAATGAGCTCTCTGGACGCTTCCAGCCCCACATATTCGACGATGTTGCCCCCCACCTCCTCCGACAAAGACAGCTTGCCGTCGGAAAAGGCGCCGGCCCCGGACCAGCCGCTCATGATATTGCAGGGGGTGCAATGGACGCAGCGGCCGGTTTTCCGGGCGGGACAGGTACGGCGGTCGATGGTGAGTCCTTCATCCACCACCAGAACACTTTTGTCCTGAGCCTTCATTTTCAATTCCAGAGCGGTAAAGATGCCGGCGGGGCCGGCGCCGACGATGACCACATCGTAACGGGACATGGTGGACACTCCTTATATTGTCAAATACGGATGTTAAAATTTTCCAAATCATGCATTGGATTGAGCAAACTTTTTTACTATAGCAGACATGGATACCCTTGTCAAGAGGATGTGGAAAATTCCGTTGAAAAGTTGAAACAGAAAGGGCGGGCGCATCGGCGCCCGCCCTGACGGCTCGAAAGAAAAATTCAGGGATATTCCATCAGTTGCTTTGTCCTTCTCTCAGGGTGACCGTCACTTTGATGGCGGTTTCCTGCCGGTTGCGATCGATGCGGTTGAGACTGATTTCCACTTCCTCGCCCACCTTGTGCTTGGACAGCTCAATGCTCAGTTCGTCGGCATCCTTGACCCGTACGCCCGCGATATGGGTGATAATATCCCCAACCTTCACCTGGGTGCCGACAAAAACCGAGTCGGAATTGATGGACAGGATACGGAAGCCGGAATCATATCCGGGAGAGCTGAAGGATTGTCCGGTGATGGACAGCATAACCCTCCCCTTGACATAGCCGTATTTCAGCAGATCGTCGATAACGGGCTTGGCTTCGTTGATGGGAATGGCGAAGCCCAGTCCCTCGTAATCCTCCTGCGCGATTTTGGCGGAGTTGATGCCGATAACCAGTCCCTGGCTGTTGAAGAGCGGACCGCCCGAGTTGCCGGGGTTGATGGCCGCATCCACCTGGAGGCATTTAATGGCGTATTCGGTATTCCGGTAAACCTCCCGGGATATGCCGGACAGGATCCCCTGCGTCACCGTCCAGGACAGGCCGCCGGCGTTGCCCATGGCGATCACCCGATCACCCACGAAAACGTCGGTGGAGTCGCCGAAGGTAGCGGGTTTGAGGCTGGTTCCTCCTGTGTTGACCTTGATGACCGCCAGATCGGTATACTGATCCGAGCCGATAATTTCGGCGTCGTCGTAGATAGTGCCGTCATGCATGGTCACGGAAACCCGGCCGTAAGGCGCATTGGCGCTTTCATTGATTACGCAGTGGCGATTGGTAATGATATAGCCGTCCTCGGTCATCACAATGCCGGAAGCCTCGCCCACCTCCTGATAGTCGGCATCGCCGCCCAGGTAGCTTTCCGTTTTCTCATACATTTTGAGAACCACAGTGGAATCGTAGTTGCGTTCAGCGATTTCCCGGGTGGACAGGCTGCCCTCCTCCCCTTCCGTGATGTCCAGGGAGGGGGCGCTTTCATTGGGCTCGCGATTGGGGCGGCTGGCGGTGCCTCCCTGAGTGGAGGAGGAAGGCGCGGAAGAGCTGTCCACAGGCGGCGTCTTGTCGTCGAGCGCCACGGCCAGCAGAATCGAGAGGGTGATGATGGTGACGGCGCTGATGCCGGCCAGTATGCCGATGAGCAGGCCGGTGCCGCTTTTTTTCTTTTTCGGAGGCTGCGGGGGCCGGACGGGCATTTGCTGCCAGCCATAGGGATCATAGCTGCCCTGGGGGACAGAATAGGCGGCGGGCGGCGCAGCCGGTGCCTGATAGGGCGGCTGGCCCGGCGGCGGGGCTTCGCCGGCGGTCGGCGTGCTGCCGGGGGCTCCCGTCAGGGGAACCGGGGGCTCTTCAGGGGCGGCGGGAGGAGGGACGGCTTCCTCCCGTCCGGTGGAAGACCAGCCGACATCGCCATAGGCGGAGGAGCCGGAAGAATTCTCGGAAGTTTGGCCGCCGTTCCCGGCCTCCTGGCCGTTTTGCTCGTTAAACCAATCGGTCATGTATCGTCACGCGCCTTTCGCAGTAGTGTTCAGTTTCGGCAGAAAGCCAAACCAAAATTATTGTACCTGTCAATTGTGTCCGTTTGTTGAAGAAAATTGACCGAAATCATAAATTTATTTGCCGGTTTCATGGGAAGAGGGGCTGTCCGGGGACTTTTCCCGTCCCCGTTCCCCCTTCTCATGTCCTTTCAGCGGGAGGGCGGCGTCGGGATCGGGCAGCCAGAAGGCGAATTCACAGTATTCCCCCTCCGTAGAACGGACCACGATTTCGCCGTGGTGGAGGCTGATGACCGTTTTGACGATATATAGGCCAAGACCCACGCCGTTCTTATCCAGTGAGCGGGATTTGTCGCTCTTATAGAAGCGCTCGAAGATATGGGGCATTTCATTGGCGGGGATGCCGATGCCGGTATTGCGGACGGTGCAGTAGGCCCGGCCGTCCCGCCGCTCGGTGCGCAGGGTCAGGGTGCCGTTTTCGTTGGTGAATTTGATGGCGTTGTCCAGCAGGTTATAGACCACCTGCCCGATGAGATCATAATCGCCGTTGACATCCACACGGTCACAGTCTTCCATCCCCTCTACCGCGATGTTTTTCGCCTCTATCCGCTGTTCAAAGGAGAGAAGGACGCTGCAGGCCACCTCGGTCAGATCGAAGCGCACGGGATTGAGCTTGAGTTCCCCGTTGTCGATGCGGGACAGATCCAGCATCGACTTGACCAACCGGGAGAGACGCTTGACCTCGTCGGAAACGATTTTGAGATAATAGTTCCGTTTCTCATCGGGAATGGTACCGTCCAGAATGCCGTCGATGAAGCCGGCAATGGTGGTCATAGGGGTTTTGAGCTCGTGGGACACATTGGCCACGAAGCTGCGCCGCATCCCCTCCACCGAGGACAGGGAGACCGCCATGTTGTTGAGAGAGGAGGCCAGTTCCGCCACCTCGTCCTTGCCCGTGACGGGGATCCGGCAGCTGAAATCGCCCATGCCGAAGCTGCGGGCGGCCCTGGCCATCTGCCGCAGGGGCCGCACCATCCGGTAGGTCATCGCGTACAGGGCGATGAAGGTCAGGGTCAGCACCCCCAGGGCGGAGAGAAAGAAAACCTGGAGGTTGTTCTTGATGGTATCGTTTAATCGAGCGGCGGGGTCTGAGACCAGCACATAGCCCAGCGGCTGGCTGCCGTTGTTCTCAAAATACAACGGCATGAAGGCGATATATTGGCGCGACGGATAGAGGCCGCCGAGATCGCCTACGAAAAAACGTTTTGTGCCAGCCAGCGTATTCATGACCGCCTCAGGGAGCACCTGGTTCACCTTTGGGCCGTTCATTACATCCGTACTGACGAGGATGCGGCCGCTCGCGTCGGTGATGAGGAGGGTGCAACGGCTGACTTCGGCCCATTCCCGTAATGTGGAAGTCAGTTCACTGCCGATCTCATACGAACCCACGCCGACTGGCTCGGCGTCAGCGAGTATTTTAGCGGCAAATTTATCGACGTTGTCTCCCAGCAGCTCCCGCTTGTCCGCCACCCAATACCGTGAGGAGAGCAGCACCTGCATCCCGCCCATGGCCGCAAAGCTCACAATAATAATGACGGACAGGACGGTGAAGTATTTGGAAAAGATACTTTTGAACATAAAGGACCGTCATCTCCCCGTAACGTTTAGCCGGCGTCCTTATCTTTGACCTCGAATTTGTAGCCGACGCCCCAGACGGTTTTCAGGGTCCACTGATCCGACACCCCATCCAGCTTTTCCCGCAGACGCTTGACGTGGACGTCCACTGTCCTGCTGTCGCCGTAATATTCAAAGCCCCATACCTCGTCCAGAAGCTGATCGCGTGTATAGACCCGGTTGGGATTGCTGGCCAGGTGGTAAATCAGCTCCATTTCCTTGGGGGGGGTGTCTATCTGCTTGCCGTGAACCCGCAGCTCATAGTTTTCCATGTTGATATAGAGGCCGTCATAGCTGACCTCCTTTGGCTTTTTCTGTTCCTGTGCCCCACACCGCCGCAGCACCGCCTTGACCCGGGCGATAACCTCCTTGGCCTCAAAGGGCTTGACGACATAGTCGTCGGCTCCCAGCTCCAGCCCCAGAACCTTGTCGAACACCTCGCCCTTGGCGGTGAGCATAATGATGGGACATGCGGATTTTTTGCGGATTTCCCGGCAGACCTGCCAGCCGTCCAGCTGCGGCATCATCACATCCAGCAGGATGAGATCCGGCTTTTCCGTGTCGAACATCTCCAGGGCGCGGGCGCCGTTGGGGGCGATGACCGCGTCGAAGCCCTCCTTTTCCAGATACAGCCGGATAAGCTCACAGATATTGCTGTCGTCGTCGACAACCATGATTTTACTTCCCGCCATGACAGCCATCCTCCTAAAACATCCCTATGGTTTTTGTATTT
>CAKTXU010000013.1 GCA_934630995.1 uncultured Eubacteriales bacterium | reverse complement strand
TTGTCCACGGGCGGGAGCTGCCCCCGCCGCCCGTTTCCATGCGGATGGCCGTTCTGCTGCGGCAGGTGGAGCTGGCTGCAGCGTTCAAAGGGGAGCCGGTGGCCTTGAGGGAGGCGCGCAAGCACGCCGCCTGGTATATGCGGGGGCTGCGGGGCGCGGCGGAGTTTCGCCGGCAGGCGGGGGAGATATCCACCCTGGCGGATTTGCAGGCTTTGTGCGGGCGGGTAGTCATGGAGAACGGCGGCTGAGGGACGTTCCTGTTAACGCTTTTAAAAAGGATTAGTATATAAGCCGTAAAGATAGAAATTCCTTCGTGAGAATGACGAAAAAAACCTAAAAAAACCACCAACAATTCGTTTGAATAAGGGTTTCATTTTTCTTAACGATCGGTATAATGGGTCATGCGGGATGAAACCTCGCCCGGCGTATCCTGCAAGGGAGGGCCGGCATGCTTTTCTGTGGGATGGGCGGCCATCCCGGATCGTTTTTTGTTCTTTTCCCCGTTTTGAGGAAGGTTTGGTGATGCAATGTTCCAGTTACGATGGCTGTGGCGCAACATGGACAAAGCCTACCGCCGCCGGTATATCACGGCGCTGTTTTTGTCGGTGATAACCTGTACCCTGCTCTTGGTCAATCCGTTTTTGACCTCTCTGCTCATCGATGATGTCATCATGGCGGAAAATCCCGATCCCCTGATCTCTATCCTGGGCGCCATGCTGGCCGTCCAGGCCCTGCGCCTGTCCCTGCGGTATATGATGATTATTTTTCTGGAAAAGACCTCGCAGAATGTGTTGTATAATCTGCGGTCCTATCTGTTCGGGGTGCTTCAGTACCAGGAGATGCGGTTCTTCGACCGCAACCGGACGGGGGATCTGATGACCAGGTTATCCGCCGACGTGGATTGGTGCCGCCATTTCCTGTCTTATCTGTCCTATTCGGTGGTGGACAGCGTCACCATGTTTGTCTCCACCCTCATCCTGTTTTTCAGCATCAGCTGGAAGCTGACGCTGGCCCTGGTGGCGGTCACTCCTCTGCTGATGCTGATAACCAAGCTGTATAATCAGAAGGTCAAGCCCCTGTTCGTGGATATGCGCGACAAGCTCTCCGATATGAATACCGCCGCGCAGGAGAACATCGCCGGCAACCGGGTGGTCAAGGCCTTTGCCCGGGAGGCTTATGAGCGGGAGCGCTTTCACAAGAAAAATCAGGATTTCCGGGACGCCAACCTGGATATCAACAAGAAATGGCTGACCTTCTTCCCCTTCATTGAAATCCTGGCCAATGTGATGACCCTCATCACCGTTTTTCTGGGCGGCCTGTTCATCATCTGGGGGGAGATTACCCCGGGCGAGCTGACCATTTTCACCTCCCTGGCCTGGGCTCTGGCCAACCCCATGCGCAACCTGGGGCCCCTTGTCAACGATTTGCAGCGGTTCAGCGCCTCGGCCAATAAAATCATCGAGGTGTATTATTCCCGGCCCCTCATCATGGACCGGCAGGACGCGGAGGATCATCCCGCGCCCCGGGGCAAAATCAATTTCGAGGACGTCAGCTTTTCCTTCGGCCCGGTCAAGGTGCTGGAGCATGTGAGCTTTGAGGTGCAGCCCGGCCAGACGCTGGCCATCATGGGACCCACAGGCTCGGGCAAAACGACCCTTATCAACCTGCTCGAGCGGTTTTACGACGTGGCGGACGGCCGGATACTGGTGGACGACTGCGACGTCCGGTTCTGGAAGCTCCAGCAGCTGCGGGGCTCCATCGGCGCGGCTACGCAGGATGTGTTTTTATTCTCCGACACGGTGGAGGGCAACATCGCCTTCGGCGATCAGACACTGACCGAGGAGGAGGTCCACGATTTTGCACGGCGGGCCGCTGCAGACGAGTTCGTCCGCAAGATGCCCGAGGGATACGACACCATCGTGGGTGAACGGGGCGTGGGCTTGTCCGGCGGGCAGAAGCAGCGGATTGCCCTGGCCCGGGCCATGGCGGTGAAGCCCGCCATCCTGGTACTGGACGACACGACCTCCGCCGTGGATATGGAGACGGAGAAATACATACAGCGGCAGCTCCGTGAGCTGCCCTATGACTGCACCAAAATCATCATCGCCCAGCGGATTTCCTCGGTCAAGGATGCGGATCAGATCCTGGTGATCCAGGACGGCCATATCGCGGAGCGGGGCACCCATGAGCAGCTGCTGCGCAACCAGGGATATTACTGGGAGACTTATGCCCTGCAAAACGATATAGAAGACGACGCGGCCCCGGCGGCCGCCCTGCAGGGAGGTGCTTGCTGATGGCCAGAAACAAGTTCGATGTCGATGAAAATCTGGAATCCCCCTTCAGCTTTTCCCATCTCAGGCGCGCGATGAAATACATCAAAAAGCATCGCTTCAAGATGATTCTGGCCCTCGTGCTCAGCGCCATTGCCAGCGTGGTGGCCCTGTTCGGCCCCAAAATCATGGAATGGACCCTGGACGACGCGGTGCCCAACAAGGACATCGCCATGGTGGGGCGGCTGGCGGTTTTTTACACGGTCATCGTGGCCGTGGGCATTCTGTTCACCACCATCCGGGCCCGGATGATGGCCCATGTCAGCCAGGAGATTATCTACGATATCCGGGAGGATCTGTTCGCCCACCTCCAGAAGCTGCCCTTCAGCTATTACGACAGCCGTCCGGCGGGCAAAATCCTGGTCCGGGTCATCAACTACGTGAACTCGGTGGCGGATATGCTCTCCAACGGCATCATCAACAGCATCCTGGAGATTATCAATATCATCTTCATCGTGATTTTCATGTTCTCCACCAACGTGCTCCTGGCCACCATCATCGTCGCGGGCCTGCCGATTTTCGCCGCCGTCATCCTCTATCTCAAGCCTAAGCAGCGGAAATGCTGGCAGAACCAGTCCAACAAAAACTCCAACTACAACGCCTATCTGGCCGAAAGCATCGACGGCGTGCGGGTCAGCCAGCTTTTCGCCCGCCAGGAAGAAAACGTCTCCATCATGAAGCGGCTTATCGACGCCTGCCGCACCGCCTGGATCAAGGCCGTCTATGTGGGCAACGCCGTCTGGTTCAGCTCCGAGCTCATCACCCAGATCGTGTTCACCTTCATGTATATCGCGGGCGTCTACTGGATGGGCGGCGCGATGGTGTCCTTTGGTGTCCTGCTGGCCATGGGCCAGTATGTCAGCCGGTTCTGGCAGCCCATCACCAACCTGGCCAATATCTACAACACCTTTATCAACAACATCGCCTATCTGGAGCGTATCTTTGAAACCATGGATGAGCCGGTGGTGGTGGACGACATCCCCGGCGCCCTGGAGCTGCCGCCCATCCGGGGGGAGGTGTCCTTCCGGGACGTGACCTTTGAATATGAGCCGGGTATCCATATTCTGGAGAACCTGAATTTCGAGGTCAAGGCCGGGGAGAGCATCGCTCTGGTGGGCCCAACCGGAGCGGGCAAGACCACCGTGGTCAACCTTATCAGCCGTTTTTACAATCTGACGGGCGGCGCGGTGCTGCTGGACGGGGAATACGATGTGGCGGATGTGACCCTCCATTCCCTGCGCAGTCAGATGGGCATCATGCTCCAGGACAGCTTCATCTTCAGCGGCACCATTATGGACAATATCCGCTATGGCCGGCTGGACGCCACCGACGAGGAGGTGCAGGCCGCGGCGCAGGCGGTGCGGGCCCACGATTTCATCATGGAAATGGAAAAGGGGTATTACACGGAGGTCAACGAGCGGGGCAGCCGCCTTTCCCAAGGGCAGAAGCAGCTCATCGCCTTTGCGCGCACCCTGCTGTCGGATCCCCGGATTTTGATTCTCGACGAGGCCACCTCCTCCATCGACACCAAGACCGAACGGCTGCTGCAGGAGGGCATTGCGGCCCTGCTCAAGGGACGCACCTCCTTCATCATCGCTCACCGCCTCTCCACCATCAAGACCTGCGATAAAATCCTGTATATCGGCAACAAGCAGATTCTGGAGGCGGGCAGCCACGAGGAGCTCTTGGAGAAGAAGGGGCTGTATTACCAGCTCTACACGGCCCAATCCCGGGAGCAGGGCGTTGTCGCGGCGTCCTGAGACAAGGAACGGCGCAGCGCCGGACTATCATATAAAAAGAGGAGTGAACGCCCATCCGGGCATTCACTCCTCTTTTTACTGCTTATGCCGTTTCCTTTTTTCTATCCTTGTTGAAGATGAACCATTTGCTGAAAAAGTAGTTCATCACCATTACCACGATGTTCATGATGATTTTGGAGAAGGCGTCGCCCAGATGGGCGATATTGACCATCAGCACCATGCCCAGGGCGTCCACGGCATAGGAGAAGAGCCGGGCGGCGATGAACAGCGCGAATTCCCGCAGAGCTGCCCGGGCGCAGTCGGTTTTGCTCTGGAAGACAAAGAGTTTGTTGACCACATAGGCGAACAGGACGGCAATCAGCCAGGCCACGGAGGTGCTCACCAGAGTGCGGGCCACCTCGCTGATGGAGCCGGCGGCATCCAGGGCCGTCTTGCAGAGCAGATAGGTCACGATATTCACCAGGGTGGTCAGCACGCCGAAAACCACATAGCTGACCGTTTCCCGGTTGACGAATTTGGGGAATTTCAGGAGAGCCATCTGAAACAGCCAGATGCACGCCAATAAAAAGAGAGAGGCGCCGAAGCCCACCGCCCAGTCGCCTATTCTGGCCAAGCGCCCGGGGATGAGGATTTGATGCAGCTCGTCGATCACCCCGTACAGAGTGGTGATGGCCAGCGCCAGGGCGGCGGCCGCGTTCATGCCCAGACCGGAAAGGCGCAGGGCATTCCAGCTGAGAGCGGCCAGAGCCATGTACCCGGCGGCCAGCAGCAGCAGGGATAGATAGCTGTCCAGAAAGGCAGGCAAACCGGCGGGCAGAGGCTGAAGCATAGCCGCGAGGATCTGGATGAGCCATTCTCCTGCCGTATGCAGCCACATATCCGCCGTTTGGCCGGGTAGTCCGGAAAGCAGAAACAGCCCCAGGCTCCACAGCCCAACGGCCGACCACGACAGGATTTTCAGCGGGCGGTTTAGATTCGGCGTTTTCATCGGTCAATCTCCTTTGCCGCCGCGGGGCGACAGGACGAACTTCCAAAGGGCCTTGGAAACCCCGGCGTTCTCCTGGGTGTCGGTGACATAGTCGGCGGCGGCGCGGATCGTCTCGTCCGCGATACCCATGGCTACGGCAAATCCGGCATACCGCAGCATGTCCAAATCGTTGTAGCTGTCTCCAAAAGCCAGGCTGTTTTCCCGGGAAATACCCACATACTCCAGCACCCGGCGCATGCCGTCCGCCTTATTGCAGCCGTGGGGCACCGCCTCGGCGTAGGTGGGATGCTGGATGATATAGTAGGAAGCCAGCAATTGCCTCGCCGGCTCATCCAGCTGGCCCATGATGGTCAGCTTGGTGATGGGATTTTCCTCATACCAGCCGGGAGCGGGATGCTCCGGCACGGGCTCGAAGCAGGAATAAATGGCGCCCCGCGAGATACAGAAGGAGTCCCTTTCCCCCTCCAGGATACAGGTGTGGCAGGTCCCCTGATAATAGGCGACGACCCGCCGGACATCCTCCGGCGGCACCAGGCGCCTGTACAGGAGCTCATCCCCCACCGTGATATGGGCGCCTGCCCCGGCGACGACGCCGTCGAAGCCCACATCGAGCACCTCCTTATAGAGAAAGCCGGGTGCACGGCCGGTGCAGAGGAAAGCCATGTGCCCCTCCCGGCGCAGACGGCGGATGGCGTCCGCATCGGCGGGAAGAAGGGGCCGGTTGTTGCAGGCCAGAGTGCCGTCGAGATCAAAAAATGCCGCTTTTCTGGTGAATTCCATAGTGCTCCTCATCAGTCAAAAAGGATTTTTCGGGCGTTTTCGCCCAGGATGGCCGCCTGCTCCTCTGCGCTGAAGCCGTAGTCCGCCAGAAAAGCGCGGGTATAGCCGAGGGCTTCAGCCTGTCCCGCCCAGGGGGAATCAGTGCCGAAAAGCACCCGGCCGGGGCCCGCCTCCCGGATGAGGCGGGCAAATCGCTCCCGGCGTTCGGGATGGTTGGGCAGGCAGTAGCTGGTGTCGAGCCAGACGTCCATCGCAGGCAGGGCGGGGCCGACATCATCCCACAAAAGATAACCGCCTAAATGGGCCAGGATGATTTTGGCGTCGGGCACGGCTTTTCGTAGCCGAATCACCCGCTCCGGCGTACAATGGATTGGGGGAGGCATCCCGATATCGGCCCCGGCGTGGAAGATCACCCACAGACCCAGGGAAGCCGCCGTCCGCACCACCTCCACGGTGGGCGCCTCGTCCACATAGCAGCCCTGATATTCCGGATGCAGCTTGATACCCCGCAGCCCCAGGGAGCGGATGCGTTCCACCTCGGCGGATGCGCCGGGGGACAAGGGATGAACGCTGCCGAAGGAGCGCAGTCCGGGAAGCTTGTCCACCTGGGCGGCGAAATTGTTCAGGGTCGGCGAGGGCTTGGGCGTGGTGGCGATTGGCAGCACCAGGCTGACGTCCAGCCCCGCGGCGCGGGAGGAGGCGGCAAGCCCCGCCGTCGTCGCGTCGGTATGGGGCCGCGCCTCCCCGTATATCTCCCGATAGGGCAGGGTGTTCTGTACCAGCTGCCGGAGCGCGCCGGCGGCGATTTTATCGGGAAAAGCGTGGGTATGAAAATCGATGAGCATGAACCGGGACCTCCTTGGCGCGTTGTCAACGCAGGGCTGTAAAATCATAGACGCCGTCCGCCGCGTACAGGATGTAGGAGGCGTCATCCCCGCCGTCGTCCGTGACCGCGCGTATCTGGTCCCGAATCTGCCCGGAGGCATAGCTTTCCGCATCCAGCCAGGGCATGACCGCCGGCCGGTTGTCCGCATCCAGCAGCTGAATGCGCAAGGAAAGCTGACTGAGGGCCAGCTTGACGGCCTCATACGGATGCTCTGCGGGAGAGGATAGCGGCGTGTCGCCGGCCGGCAAAGTGTCGCCGAAGACGGTGGGGCGGATATCGGCCGCCACCACTCCGGCGCCGAAGGTCAGCGGATTGCCGCCAAAGGGAGCCGTGGCGTCGCCGAACAGCGACAGCCCCGGCGCGGACAGGATCACACTGCCGTCCTCGAAAGCGTCGGAGACGGCAGTCACAAAGGTCTGGAGTACGCCGCTGCGGGACAGTCCCGACAGCTCGGTGCTGCCGTAGCTGGCCTTGGATTCCTGAGTTGGGAATTGTACCCCGTCGAGGAGCAGAACGGCGGCGCCTGCCTGACGCAGCTCCTTCGCAAGTTCGGTCAGATACCGATGGGCGTCGGGGGCGTAGGGATTCAGCCACGGCTTGCCGCCGGACTGGGGGTTGCCGTCATACCAGGTATAGGTGGGCTCGCCTTCCACCGTGATTTTGGCGGCGGGCAGATTCCGCGGCGCGGTGGCGTCCCGGAACGCGAATAAACGGGGGATGGCGGTAAAGCCCTTGTCGGCGATATGCTGTAAAGCGGTTTTGAGGCTATCCAGTGACAGGGCGTCTGCGGCGATCGCCTGACTTTGCTGGGCAAGCTCGGTCTCGGAGGCATACCGCAGGATGCCGTCCTCGCCCTTGAGATCGAACACCACGGCGTTCAGCCCCGCCGCAGCCGCGCCTTCCAGCGTGCTGTCCAGCGCCGCTGTGTCGGCGAGAGCAGAGGAGGGAAGATAGATGGCCTTCCACTGCCCGGCGGCGGGCGAAGGCCGGTTATCGGGCACGGACGACGGAGAGGGGGACGGAACGGATTCCGGTCCGGAGGCATCCTGACCCGTCGATACGGACCCGGACGACGAAGGGGCGGATTCATTGGGCCCCAGGGTTGGAAAGCCCTCCATCATGAATTTCCCCCACAGATAGCCACCTGCAACGACGATACCGGCGACGGCGAGAAAAGAAAGGATCCCTAGAAAAACCTTCTTTTTCGTGACTTTTTTCTTATGGAACACGGTTGGACCGCGGCGCCGGAGTTTTTTCGGCATCGGAATTCCCTCCTGTTCTACTTTCCCAAAGCGTGTTTGCTGAAAGCTGTTTTCGTCAAACACGCTCCGGTGAATTTATATCAGTGTAACGGCGCTGGAAAAGCCCAACAGGGCCATAGCCAATATTCCCAGATACAGCAGGGTGGCGGGCATCCCGCGGAAGGCCTGGGGCATGTCGGGATTGTCCAGCCGTTCCATCCCTTCAGCCGTCAGCCAGGACAGCAGGATAAAGCCCAGGCAGGCTCCCAGAGACAGGCCCACCGCCCCGCCGAAGGAGAGGGAAAACTGGTGATTGGCGATGAGGGCAAACCCGATGACCAGGTTGTTGAAGGCGGCCAGCGCAAGCAGCCGGCTCAAACTCTTATAAAGGGCGGGCAGCCACTTTTTCAGCGCCAGAGAGAGCCCGGCATAGAGCAGGGCGGCGATGGCGATCATGATGATCGGCCGGAAGAGCTTGGCCGCCGCCATCCCCTTGAGGGCAAAGTCGATGGGATAGGCAAGCATGGTGGTAAACAGGGAAAAAAAGGTCAGCAGGCCGCCGAAGGCCGCCAGCTCCTGAGGCCGCCGGACAGTGCGCAGCATAATAGAGGTGCCGAAGCCGGTGGTGAGGACGGCATTTTGCAGAAAGGCCGCTGCCAGCAGATATAAAAGGAATTGCGGGGTGTTCATACATCGTCCTCCTTCCGTGCGCGCAGACGGCCGGGCAGGGAGTTCACCCATTGCAGCAGGGCAGCCATGAAGCCTAACAGCAGGAAGGCGACAAAGGGGGTGGCGGCGGCGGGAAACCGGAATGAAAAGCCCAGGGGCTTATCCCACAGGGTACCGTAGGCCGCCATTTCCCGCAGGGCGCCCGTCAGGCAGATGACCAGGGCAAAGCCGCAGGAGGATCCGAAGGCGTCTACCAGCGCGGCGGCCGGACGGTTGCTGACCGAAAAGCCGCCCGCCCGATAGGTGAAGATGGTGTTGACCGCCATCAGTGGGAGAAACAGGTACAGATACGCGTATATCTCATGGGATATAAATTGATCCACGATATAGGCCGCGCCCAGCAGTAGCAGGGAGGCCCCCACCGTATACACCGGGGGGCGCAGCCAGGCGGGAATCCGATCCCCCACCAGAGACATGAACAGGCTGGTGGGGAGGAGGACGGCGGCGGTGCAAAGGGCCAGGACCACGCTGTATTTCAGCGTGGTGGCCGCTCCGATGATGGGACACAGGCCGATGGCCTGGACCAGAACAATATTTTTTGTCAGACAGGTTTCCAGAAAAAGGGCGGGGAGCTTCCACACCCCGGTGGATTTCTTACTCATCCGGCGGCGCCCCCTTTCTGCTTTTTCAGCCGAATACTGACAAACCGGGCCAGCCGCCAGCTCCAGCGGTCGATAACCGGGGCAAAGGCGTTCATGATGAGCACCGCAAAGCAGGCTCCCGCTTCAAAGCGGCCCGTATACCGCAGGGCCATGGTCAAACCGCCGCCCAGCGCTCCATACACAATCCGGCCCAGCCAGAACCGGGGGGCGGTGACCGGATCGGTCATCAGAAAAATGCCGCAGAACAGCAGATATCCGGAGGTGAGCTCCAGCAGCATACTGGCGTTCACACCGCCCGCCATCCGCGGAAACAGGGCCGCACAGCCGGCGCACACCAGCAGATAGGGCAGAGTGATGAGAGGAGAGGCGGTCCGGCGTGTGAAGAGATACAGCGCACAGGCGATGAGCACCGCGATGGCCGTGGCGCCGATGGGACCGGGAAAATCGCCCAGCAGCAGGGTGTACCAGCTGTAGGAGGTGGTACCGCCGGTGGTCAGTTGGGCGGCGGGGGATTTGGCGAAAATCACGTCCGTCAGTGTCCCCAGGGACAGGGGCGCGTTGAGCCCCGGATCCGGATAGGTGAAAAGCGCGCTCGAAAAGCACAGGGTTGCCAGGGATACCCCGGCGGCCGCGGGATTGAAGACGTTGCGGCCGGTACCACCGAAGGGCATTTTCACCACAAGAATGGCAAAGGCGGAAGCAACCGCTGGAAGCCAATAGGGAGAGGCGGGGGACATCAGCGCCCCGATGAGGCAGCCGGTGACCGCCGCCGTGCCGTCCAGCACGGCGGGTCTGCGTCGGAGCAACAGACAGCAGAGGGTTTCACAGGCCACAGCAGTGACCAGGGAAACGAGAATCAGCAGAACCGGGCGGAAGCCATAGTAAACCGCGGAAAAGATGCACAGGGGAATCATGGCGATCAGCACATCCAGGCTCATATACGCGGCCCGCTCGGTGCGGCGTATATGGGGGGCGCAGGCATTGTCAAGCGTCATCGTCATCACCCCAATTCAGAAAAATGGTACCGTGGGACTGAGTGGCCTCCATCACCTTGGCGGATACCTCCCGTCCCGCCGGGCAGACACAGGAGCAGGCGCCGCAGCCGTCGCATTCCTCAGGATGCAGGCCGGGGAGACGCTCATAGTGCATGTTTTCCAGGCGGCGGACAATCTCATAGGGAAGCAGGCCTGCGTGGCAGACCTGGGCGCAGCGGCCGCAGCCGATGCAGGGGGCGGGAGGGATGACGTGCCGCTTTGTCATGGCCAGCAGGCAGGTGAGCCCCGGCAGCACCGGAATATCCAGCGACTGCGCGGTAACGCCGGTCAACGCGTCGCCCAGCACGATATAGGCGGGATCCGTCGACAGTCCGCAGGCATTCAGCACATCCTCGAGGGGGGTACCGTAGGGAACCCGGATATTTTTCGGGGTGGCCACGGCGTCGCCGGCCACAGTGAGGACCCCCTCGCATTGGGCCTCGCCGTATGCCGCGGCTCGGTAGAGGGCGAGGCAGGCCTGTACCCCCACCAGGCCCACCGAGGCGTTGGCGGAGGTATAGCGATCTACGGGATACCGTCCGGTCACCTGATAGAGCTGGCCCTCTCCCAGCCGCTGGGCCAGGGGACGGCGGCGGGAGGAGGGCAGACGGACGGCAAAATGGGAGCCGGAGGTTCCGGCAGCCAGGGCGGCCAGCCGCAGCCCCTGCTGTATCTGTTCAGCGGATTCGTTGAGGACCGCCCAGGCGCTGGAGGAATAGGGCTCGGCCTCCACGGCGTTGGCAACCAGCAGGTCGCATCCTACCTCCCGCAGGCTTTTCAGCTTGAGATGGAGCTGGATGCCGTCCAGCTCGTCGATGATGCCGGCCTTCCGGCAAATCTCCAGAAGGGCGTCGGGCTGCAGGTCGTTGATGGAGGCTTCCTTGGCGGGAGGTTCCGCGCCGGCCACCATACATTGCACCACGGCGCAGCTCAGTTCCCCGAAAAGGGGATGATACAGCGACTGCACCTGGGAGAAGACGCCGCTGACGGTGGCGACGGCGGGGGAATCCTCCGGCTCCTCCGGCGTCCCGAGAAGCTGGCCGCGCATGACCGCTTCATAAGTACCCAGCGAAGGACGGCAGACCCGGGTTTCCCCATAGGCGAGAGGTATGTATACCTTTTCAATACTGCGCAGAGTGTCGATGCCGCGGGAGGCTGCGGGTTCCTTGGTTAGCGGGAAGCGAATGCCGCGGCGGTAGGTGATGGATGGCACGGTCACCAATGCTCCTTTCCAATAAACGGATGGACGGGGGGCTCAGCCGGCGGTTTCCAGACTTTGCTCCCTTGAAAACCCGCCGGGAGAACAGTATGATGAAAGTGAAAGAGGCGGCGAAGGACGCCGGCCGCCTATTCTACATAGCGAGTACAGGGTTTGTGCGCGCAAGGCGTTTTCAATCCCTCAGCGAAAGGAATGACTATGGCCGTGAAAATGGAACTGATGGGCAACGGCTGTTTGAAGGTGTATCTGATGGAAGAGGATCTTTTTGCCCTCGGCCTGACCTTCGACGGCCTGGACTATGACAATCCGGCGACAAAAGAAGCGATACAGACGCTCCTTCTTGCGGCGCGGGAGGAAACCGGCTTTGATGCGGCCGGCGGACTCGTGGTGGAGGCAATCCCCGTAGAGGGAGGCTGTCTGATGCTGTTCACCCCCACGGCGGCTCACCGGCGGGTCCGTCTCAAGCGGGCGGTGGGACCTTTTGTTTATGAGGCGGAGGATGCCGAGCAGCTTTTCCGGCTGGCGGACGGCATCAGCCGTCTGCAGCCTGAGCCCGAAGGAAGGCTGATGCCGTGGACGGGCAGCTCCCTGTACCAGTTCGGGGAAAAATACCGGCTTGTCCTCTATCCCTCAGCGTCGCTGCCAAAGGGCGTGGGCGATTTACTTCAGGAATTTGTCCGCACGGCGGGAGAGGGGGATGCGGCGGCGGCCTATACCGCCGAGCATGGCCGCGCCATCGCCGTGGGGGACGCTCTGACGAGGCTCTGCTCCGCCGTGGGAGGGAGCCGCCGCATTTAGAGCTCCTGAAGCTCACTGACCAATCCGCGGGGAGAGGGAGCGCCGAAGAGGGCGCTGCCCACAACGGCCACCGTGGCGCCGGCCGCCGCGGCCGCGCGGGCGGTTTGCGCATTGATACCTCCGTCCACCTCCAGGGCGGCAGGCAGGCTTCGCCTGTCCAGCTCCCGGCGGATAGCGGTGATCTTGGGAAGCATATCGGCCATAAATTTCTGCCCCCCGAAGCCGGGCTCCACCGTCATGACCAGAAGGAGATCCACCTGATCGAGGTAAGGAAAAACCGCTTCCGCCGGGGTGGCGGGCTTGAGCGTCAGGCCCGCCTTTTTGCCCAGGGAGCGAATCTGCCGGAGAGAGTCGGCGATGGGGGATTCGCATTCAAGGTGTATGTTGAGCAAATCCGCCCCGGCCCGGGCAAAGGCCTCCAGCAGAGGGGCGGGTTGCCGCATCATGAGATGCACATCGAAAAAGAGCGGCGTCAGGGGACGCATACGGCTGATGACCGGAGGGCCGAAGCTCAGATTGGGGACGAACATCCCGTCCATGACGTCCAGATGGATCATGTCGGCGCCGCTGTCCTCCACAAAGCGGATCTCGTCCGCCAAATGGCCGAAATCACAGGTCAGGATGGAGGGGGAGACCTTCATAGTGGGAAGCTCCTTTCATGAAAAAGGGACGTCCTCTTCAGCGAGAGAACCTGTCATGGCTGTCAGGGACGCTCTCAAGCGGCCCTGCATCCTTTTATTTTACCTTATAACAGCCGAAAGGTCAATGGAGGATTCGGG
>CAKTXU010000012.1 GCA_934630995.1 uncultured Eubacteriales bacterium | reverse complement strand
TTATTGTAGCTTAGGCACGAGATGGAAAGAAAGCCGGACTGGCTGCTCGGCTTTCCTGTCCAAATTTATTGTAATAGGGAGGTAATTGTATCATGAAGGAGAGTTTGAGACGCATTCTGACGGGAACCTGCGCCATGGCGATGATCGTAACGGCAGGTGGATTGACCGGCTGCGGTCCGAAGGAGCCGGCGGGGAGCAAGACGGAAAGCAAGGAGGAGGAGGGTACCTTCAAGCTGACCGGCGATTATGACTTCGGCGGGGAAACCATCACTATCAAATCCATATGGCCTACTGCCTGGGTGCTGGATAAGGCCCCGGAAAACGACGGGGAGGATTTATTGCTCGAATGGCAGGAGGCGGTGGAAAAGGCGTATCACTGCAAGCTGGCCGTGGAGCCGCTGACTCCGTCCGATACCCAGAATTCCCTCATCAACCGTCTGATGTCCGGCGACAAGGTGGCGGATTTCTTCGACTGTCAGCGGCAGGATGTCGAAAAAATGCGGCTGAGCGGCAATTATCTGGTCGATCTGAATACATTGGCCAGCCTTAATCTGAAGGATGAGCATTACGACAAAGCGGTGCTGGAGGCGGAAACATTTGACGGCAAAACCTATGCGTGCGTCTCGGACCGTCCGGATGTCCAGGCGGTATATCACGTCAACATGGATCTGCTGAAAACGCTGGATCTGCCGGATAAGGATAAGCTGTATGATCTGGTGTTCGAGAAAAAGTGGAACTATGAGAAATTCGTGGAATTCTGCGCTGCGGCTACCAAGGATCTCAATGGCGACGGTTACATGGACAACGCCGACCAATACGGCGCCGCCCTGCATGGAGAGGCGCTGCTGACCATGCTGCATAACAACGGCGTCAACCTGATTGAAAAGCAGGCGGACGGCACGATGAAGTATACCCTCAACAACCAGAACGCCATCGACACCATTAACTATATTAAGGATAAGCTGGTCACCCCCGGCTATGTGATGCCGCTTCAGGTTGAAACCGAATATCTCAGGCAGTTCCAGGACGGCAAGCTGCTGATGGTTCCCGGCCCCTATTGGTATGCATATTCCAACTTCAAGGAGGTCGAATTCGAGCTGGGTCTCGTCCCGGTGCCGCTGGGTTCCAATGGGACGGACTATTCCACCATCAACGGTTCCTGGCGGCGGATGTTCTGCATTCCGACCACCAACAGCGATCCGGAACGGGCGGGCGCCATCATCCAGGCTTACACGCAGCTAACCAGCATCAACAACGATTTGGCCAACCAGGAGATCAAGGACAAAACCTATGCCCATGACGAGAACGCCTACAAGGTATACGAGATGGTATCCAAGCTGGGCTTCTACGAGTATGCGGTGTATGAGAACGGCTTCGGCGAACTGATGGGAATCCCGTCAGAGGGCGCCTTTATCCCCGAATCCTCCATTGCCGCCATTCTGGAGGCCAAGGACAGCCAGATGAAGCTGCTGGTGGATGAGGTATACAACAAAAAGTGACAGGAGGGAGAAGCATGAAAAAGGCTTTGGGTATCCTGACGGCTGCATGCCTGATGGTTGGGTTGACCGTTTTGCCCGCCGGAGCTGCGGGTAAAATCGTCAATCTGGATCCCGATAAGGTTGAAATACTCAGCAGCGGCGGAGATAGAACCTTCACCCCCCGGGTACAGAAGGACGTGGGGACCGCCTTTGTCGTATCCGTGACGCGGGGGGAAGGGCCCACCGAGCCGGGAGAGAATAATGAGAAATACGGTTCCTTCGGCTGGAAAATCCCCAAATCCCAGATGGAAGAAACCCCCTACCTCGGAATCAATATTGCTGAGGGATCCACAGGCCGGATGAAAATCGAAGCCTATTGGGGCGACAAAGCGGATTTGGCGGTGGAGGTGATGCAGACGACGACCGCCTGGGATATGCCGGGCTACACCCGCCTGAACCTGAAGGAGGCCCTGGGCAGCGCGCCCTCCGGCGTGTCGGAGGCCGTGCTGCGGGTGACCTTTGTAGTCGACAAGCAGTATTCTCCCACCCATGATCGTCTAGCGGTAGGCGGCTTCTGCCTGACCGACGACACCAAAACTAATCCTCTGTCTCCGTCGGCGGCCAAGGCGCTTCCCCCTGACAAGGATGTTTACGGGGCAAAGGTGGAGTATGGCGACGGTATTTCTTTCACGATTAAGAGGGGGAAAAACGCCGATGCCGAATCCACCACTGGCGGGGTTTATTGGCTGATATCCAAGGCGAATATCGAAGAAAACCCGTATATCGTTCTCGATATCGCCGATAACGCCAAGGGCATCGTCACCCTGCAGGCCTATTTCCCGGATAAGCAGCTCGGGGACGATCTGAAAACCCTCATTGAAAAGAAGCCGGTGTCCGAGCTGCGGGGAAAAACGGCCTATAACCTCAAGGAGGCTATCTCCAGCGTGAGCGGGACAGAGAACATGCCCAACGTTGTGGTCCGCATCTTTTCCATCTATGACGGATCGGATCCCAACGCGGAGCTGAACGTTGGCGGCCTCTGGCTGCAGGCGGACAAATCCGGAACCAGCGAGCCCCCCGTGCCCCCGCCCACCTCGGAGGCGCCGTCCTCCTCCGCCCCGGATACGCCCTCTTCTTCAGAGCCCTCGGGTGAACCGAACAGCGACCCGGCCTCCTCCGACAGCTCCGCTGCCGGCACAACCGGAAAGGGTGGGGCCGACTCTTCCAAAACGGCCGTTCCCGCCGATGTCTCGGAAACGGATAACAGCGGCGGCGGCCTGCCCACTGCGGGTCTGATTGCCATCATCGCGGCCGTTGTGGTGGTTCTGGCAGGCGGCGGCTTCGCGGTATGGTACTTCCTGGTGAAAAAGAAGGCGGACAGCGCCTCCGGTGATCCGGGTACGCCGCCGGAGGACGGGGAGTCCGGTAGTGATGAGCAGCCGTAAAGCAGATCATACGAGAATAGAGGAGGATTGTAAATGAAACTGGCAAGAAAGCTCTTAGCGACCGTTCTTTCCGTCACCCTGCTGACGACGGGCGCCGCATGGGCCACCCAAGCGGAGGATATCCCGGATTATCCCATCACGGCGGATATGTTTGAAAAGCTCGATGAGCTTCCCGGCAGCGGCCAAACCATCGAAATCGCGGCCACGGCGGGACAGAACGGCGCGGTCACACTGGCCCCCGTTACGCCTCTTACAGAGGGCGGCGGTATATTCGGCACGGTCTATTGTGCCATCCCTGCCGATCAGATAGCCAAAACGCCGTATCTGCTCATCGACTGTACGGCGGAAGCCAAGGGCAACATGACGGCTATTGTTTACTGGAATAATACAGCGAATGAAAAGACTCTGTTCCATGACGCCTGGGCGAAGGATATGGCGGGCACCAACGCTTATGATCTGGCGGCGATTGCCGGGGAGAAGCCGGATGCCTCCACGCTGTTGGTTGTCAAGCTGCGGCAGCAGTATTATCCGGAGGATCCGCGGACCGGCGAGGTCAATATCGCGGGCATCAAGCTGAGTGCCGCCGCACCCGCCGGCATGATTCTGGATACCGTCGATTTACTGCCCACCTCCGGCGTGAGGATGACGGAGGAGCCCTTCGCCTCCACCGACACGCCGGTGATAACCACCACCGACGGGGTCAAGCTGGAATGGACGGACAACAGCGTTAACCAGACGGTGTATTACCGGTTCGAGCTGAGCCAGGCCCAGCTGGATAAGACCCCTCTCCTTCAGTTCGATTCGGGCGCTAAGGTCGGCATCATCAGCGTCAAAGGGTATTGGAGCGACAGCGCCGACCCGGAAACCGAGGCCAAGGAAATCCTCGCCTATTCCGGTATCCCGAATCTGGGGACAGGTTTCGAGAAGAACGTGAAGGAAATCATGGGCGAGAACGCGGATCCCGACGCCATGCTGGAGCTGGTTATCGGCTTCCATCACGAGGCCCAGTATGTGGATCTGTATCCGCACATCGCCTATGGGTCCCTGAAAATGAACCCCCCGGCCGGCATTCCCGGCATCGACGACATTGAGGGCGCTCTGATGCTGAAATCCGGCGATATGGCTACCTTCAACGAGGAAGCGACCATTTTTGTTCCTGAAATCACCCGCCGCGGCAACGGCTTCACCCTCAGCCGGCCGGAAACCGCGACGGCGGAGCAGACAGTGGGCGTCGTCTTTTGGGTCGTCGGACGTGAAGATGTGGAAGAATTGGGCACCCTGGGCTTCAATATCCCCGAGGGCGGCACCGGAAGCTTCAACGTCGGCGTTTACTGGGCCGGTTTCAACGGCGCGGGGCAAATCATCGAGTATAAATACGAGCCCGTCAAGGCGGCGGATTTAGAGGGGAACAACCGATTCACCTTTATCGACGCGCTGTCCGAAGTGGAAGGTACTCTTTCCGCCTCTACGGCCGTGGTCATGGTGAAGATGATTTACGATCCGGAGGATCCCGCCACCGCGGTGCTGGACATGGACGGTATCTGGCTTGAGGAAACCGATCCCGATGCTCCCGGTCCTATACTCAAGCCGGACGATGACAAGCCGAATCCCCCTACCGGCGGCGCTCCCGCTTCCGTTCTGCCCTTGGCAGGCCTGGCGGTGCTGTCGGGCGGCGCGGCGTTCCTTCTCTATCGCAAGCGCCGCGGCTGATATGATTTTTAACGGCCACCGTGTCCGCCGCTGCGCGGGGCGGACACGGTGGCCGTGGGTATCTTCAAATTCATCACAGAAGAAGGGTAGTACATAATGTCGTTCTATTTTGGAGACAAAACCTGGGAGGAAATCCGGGACTACATAGACAGGGACGGGCTCATTATCCTGCCGGTGGGCACTACGGAGGAGCATGGGCGGCACCTTCCCGTTGAGACGGACAGCCGGATTGCCACGGAATTCGCCCGGGCTATCGGAGAGTCCCTGGAAAAGGAGATCCCGCTGCTGATCATGCCCACCGTCTGGTCGGGATATTCCCCCAAATCCATGCTGAAATGGCCGGGCACCATGGCCCTGCGGCCCCAGGTTTTCATCGATATGATCCACGATATCTGCGCGTCGCTGGCGCAGATGGGCTTTCACAAGATCGTCATGCTGGATTGTCATGGCCAGCATGCCCCCATGCTGAACGTGGTGACCAAGCTCATCGCCGATGAATACGGCGTCTATATGGCGGTCACCTCCCCGCTGACCATGTCCGCGGAGGAATTCAACAAGGTGCGCCGGTCAGAGCGGGGCGGCGTCCTCCATGCGTGCGAGTGGGAGACCTCGGTGATGCTGGCCTGCACCGATAAGGTGAAGATGGACAAAGCCGTCTCCTGCGACACCATGCGGGTGCATTCGGATTTCGTGTCAGGGGACAGCGCCATGGGGGGACAGAAGGTCACCTGGTCCACCTGGGGCCTGCAGGACAGCAAGACCGGCGTGTACGGCGATCCTACGGTCGCCACGGCGGAGATGGGCGCGTTCATCATGAAGGCCGCCCTGGAAAACTATCGAAAATTCCTGTTGGAATACTTCTATTTCAAAAAGGACTGATGGGTGAAAATGGGGGAGATTGGGTTTGTCAATATCGGCCACGCCGACTATGCGGAAGAGGCTGTATTCGAGCTGGCGGCGCGGGCTGTGGACGCTCTGCAAAACGAGGGGCTGACGATCCGGGTGACCGACGAGCTGGTGACCACCATGGAGGAGGGGGAACAGGCCGGTCGGACATTGGCGGCAGCCGGCGTGGACGGCGTGATCCTCTTTCTCGGAAGCTGGCTGGAATGTCCCGTGGCCATGTCGGTTCTCCGCGAGGTGGAGCACCTGCCCTTGTGCCTCTGGGGAGTTCCCATGTTTGAGCGGGACGGCGCGCTGACCAGCACCGGCTCCTATGTTTCCTTCGCCATGTTCAAGGGAACAATGGACAGGGTGGGATATCGGTTCAAGCCGCTCCTGGGCACACCGGACGACCGGGGAATTCAGCAGGCGGCTGCGGATTTCTGCCGGGCGGCCTCCGCCTGTCAGCGGCTGAAACGCAGCAAGGTGGGACTGTTCGGTTACACCTCCATGGGAATTTACCCCGGCACCTTCGATCATGTCTTCATGCGGGCGAAAATCGGTCCGGAAATCGATCAGCTGGACAGCTATTCCCTGATCCACCGGGCGGAGGCGTGCGCGCCGGAAACGCTGGCTGCCGCGGCCTCCCATCTCCGCAGCTGCGCCCGTGTGGCGCCCGAGGTGTCGGAGGACAGCCTGCGCAAGGCGGGCGGCATTTATGCGGCGCTGCTGCAGCTCTGCCGGGAGCGGCGATGGGATGCCGTCAATATCCGGTGTCAATATGAATTCTCCAAGGAATACCGGATGGTCCCCTGCGTCCCGCTGGCCGCACTGGCTGAAACCGGCGTGGTTGCCTCCTGCGAAGGGGACATTCTCAACACCGTTTCCATGCTCATTCTGTCCCTTTTGACCGGACAGACGGTGGGCTATGGGGACGCCATGCATCACAGCGGCGACACGCTCAAGCTGTCCTCCTGCGGCTTCGCCCCCTTTTCCATGGGCATCGACGGCTGCCAGGAGATCAGCAATTTTATGCCTCATCCCGGCTTTGCCGGCATACAGAATCGTTTTGTGTTCCGGCCGGGCCGGGTGACGGTTTTGCGGCTCGTCGAGGACCGGTGTGATTATCATCTCCTCTATTTTACCGGAGAGGGACTTCCCACCGCGCTGCGGCAGGGGTATATGCCCGCCCTGGATGTGGCGCTGGACGGCAGCGTCGAGCGATTGACAGAACAGTACGCCGGCCAGCATTTCGCTCTCTGCTACGGGGATATCTCCGCGAGGCTGGAGGATCTGGCGCGTATTCTGGGCATTGCGGCGGTGCGGGTATAGGCGCCGCAGAAAGGGGAGGGGTATTTTGACGGAACGGGAAAAGCTGCTGGGCGTTTTTGGAAAGGGGCCGTATGGCGGCACCCCCTGGTTTGCGGATTTATCCTATTATTACGGTTCGCTGGCGGACAGGGGGCTTCTTCACCCGGCCTATGCGGGGGATGGTTTGGTGGATTTTCATCGTGCGGCGGGGGCGGGGATCTGTTTTTACGCGCCGCCGCTCTACCGGGAAAGGTATGCACCGGAGGTGGAGTGCCGGGTAGAAAAACGCGGGCGGGATATCCTGACTACCTACGACACGCCGCTGGGCAGTATCCGCCAGGAATTCTGCTATTCCCCGCAGATTTATACCTATGAAATCCGGAAGCCCTATGTGGAGAACATGCAGGATTTGCGGGTGATGGCTTACGTTTGTGTGCATACCTGGTATGAAAAGGCCTATGAGGCGTTCCAGAAAACGGCGGAGGTGTGGAACCGGCAGGGGATAGCGGTGGCCCTGCCGCCTGTTTGCGTATCCCCGCTGCAAACGCTGCTGTCCAGGTGGGCGGGGGTGGAAAAAACCGTTGTGCTGCTCATGGACGAGGAGGAGGAGTTTGAGGAGCTGCTGCACCGCATATTCCACGCGCAGGATCCGGTTTTTGAAATCCTGGCCGAGTCCCCGGCCGAGGTGATAGAATTCGCGGATAATCTCGCCAGCGATATCACCGGCCCCCGGCTGTTCGAGCGCTTCAACGCCGGGTGGTATAGACAGCGGACGGCCCTGCTCCATCAGACCGGAAAGCTGGTCACCATCCACAACGACGGCGCGCTGCGGGGCTGCCTGCCGCTTCTGGAAGGCTGCGGGTTTGACGGGGCGGAGGCGCTGACGCCGGCCCCTGTGGGAGATTTGGAGGCGGAAAAGCTTCGGGAAACGGCGGGAACCCTGGTTATATGGGGCGGTCTGCCCGGCGCACTCTTCTCCTCCGGCTATTCGGACGAGGAATTTGAACAGCATCTGGACAGGATTCTGCGGACCTTTTCCCAGGATAAGCGGTTTGTCCTGGGCGTGGCCGACCAGGTTCCTCCCGACGGAAAATGGGAGAGGATCCGGCTGGTCAGGCAAAAGCTGGACGACTGGAACCGGGAGCGGGGATATGAACCGGCCGATGCCGGGTGAGTCCACAAGGAGAGTGCGGATACGACATGAAGTATTATATCGGACTGGATTTAGGCACCACCGGCTGCAAATCGACGGTATTCGATGCGGACGGGAGGGTCCGTGGCTCCGCCTATATCGAATATGCCCTGCTGGTTGACGGGGATTTCGTGGAACAGGAGCCCGCCGAATGGTGGGATTTATCCTGTGAGGCAATTCTTCGCGCCCTGGAGGAGGCCGGCTGCGACCGGGAGGCGGTGGGAGGAATTTCTATTTCCTCCCAGGGGATTTCCTTTGTCCCGGTGGATGGGGCGGGCGCCGCTCTTGGCCGGGCCGTCAATTGGCTGGATATGCGGGCCGTGAAGGAGGCACAGGAGCTGGAAGCGGTCTACGGGGCGGACGAGTGGTTTCGGTTGACCGGCAAACGCCCGGACCCTTCTTATATCCTGCCTAAGCTACTGTGGATGAGACGGCATGACCCGGCGCGGTGGGAACGCACCGATAAGATCCTGACCGCCCACGATTTTCTTCTTTACCGTTTGACCGGTCAATTGGTTACTGAGCACACCATGGCCGGCGGCACCCTTTTGTACAGCCTTGAGGACCGGGGATGGCACAGCCAGATTTTTGACCGCTTCCACATTCCGCGGAATATATTCCCGCCGATTTGCCGGGCGGGAACTGCTTTTCCCATTTCCAGAGAGGCAATGCTGCGGCTGGGTTTAGGCCCTGCGGTCAGGGTGGCCGTGGGCGGCCAGGATCAGAAGTTGGCGGCCTTCGGCGCGGGAATAGCGCCCGACGCCGCCACTCTCTCCCTCGGAACCGCCGGGGCGATGGAATTTCTTTGTTCCCGTCCAGTGCTTGATCCTCAATGCCGTCTCCCGTTATTCTCCTATCTGTTTGAAGGGCAGTGGGTGGCCGAATCGGTAGTGTCCACCAGCGGCGTGGCCTTGAAATGGCTCAGGAATACTCTATTTCCCGGACGGAGCTACAGAGAGCTGGATGAGCTGGCGGCAGCCTCATCGCCCGGCGCGGGGGGAATCTGCTTTTTTCCCCACCTGACCGGGGCCTCCGCCCCCCACTGGAAGGCGGAGACCAGGGGCGGCTTTCACGGTATTACCCTCAACACGACAGCGGGGGATATGGTGCGGGGCGTCCTGGAGGGAATCGCCTTTGAGCTGCGGGAGAGCATGGAAATTTACCAGTCGATGACGGAGCTGCCACTGCGGGAGGCCCGCGTATTCGGCGGCGGGGCCGCCAGCCCGGTGTGGTGTGATATCCTGAGCCAGGTCTTCGATCTGCCACTGACGGCCTATTCCTGCCCGGAAATCGCCAACTATGGGGCGGCCAGGCTGGCCTATATCGGAGCGGAGGGCCGGGACGGCCTGGGAAGCGGGGTACTCGGACAAACCGTCCGGTATACCCCTTCACAGGAGACGGCGGCGCTCTACCGGACACTTTACGCGCGTTATAAAGAACAGGAGGCGGCGATCCTTCTCCCCGGACAGGGGTGAGGGCAGCCGGTTGCAGGAAAGGTGAGAGTGGTATGGAGACGGTGAAGTCCCCGCTGGATACACTTGAGGAAATACTGATTGTTCCCTATTCCCATACGGATTACGCTTGGACCAACACGCGGGACTGGCACATCTGCCGCTATATCGAGGGCATGAACGAGGCGTTGGACGAGCTGAAGGCGCATGGGGATTTTACCTGGCTGATAGACAACGTGACCCATTTTCTGCTCCCCTACCTGGAGAACTGCCCGGAACGGGCCGAGGAGCTCAAGGAATATGTCCGGGAGGGGCGGATAGCGGTGGCCGCCGGCGGCTACAGCTTGGCCCGGCCCTCTTATGTGGGGGATGAAACCTATCTCCGCAATCTTGTGGAGGGAGAGCGGGAGCTGCGCAGACTGCTGGATTACGACGGGAAAATGGATTTCTTTTTCAATGCCGATACCGGCTGCGGCCACAGCCAGCTTCCCCAAATACTGCAGCTGGGCGGCTATGCCTATTACCGATTCTTCCGTTCGGAGCAGGCGCTGGATTTTAAACAGATACCGAAGCAGTTTCTCTGGACCGGCCTGGACGGCTCCACTGTTCTGGTCTCCCGTGGGAACTACGGCGGTTTTCTGTTCGCCTCCTACCTGGAAAAGGATTTCGACGCCGATTGGCCGGCCGTGCGGGAGGCGTTCTACAGGGAGGAGCTGGAGGAACGGCTGCGGCTGCTGCCCACCGGGACCGTGCTGCTCAACCACGGCTGCGACGATTTCCTGCCCCTGCACAACCTTTTGGACAGGCCGATCCGTCTACGGGAGTTCATGGAAGAGTGGAATAAGCGGGAGAAATCCGTCATGCGCTTCGCTACCCCCTACGACTATTTCCACAGCCTGGAAAAAAAGGAGCTTCCGGTGGTCCACGACGTACTAGACCCCTGTGAAATAAGCTATAATGCCCCTTTCAAGGGCGGCGCGTCCCTCTGGCGGATGCGGGAGGAGCTGAACACCCTTCTGGTGAGGCTGGAAACCCTTTGCGCGATGCTATACGCCCGTGGACAGTCCTATCCGGCGGAGGAAATTCAGGGATTGTGGCGGATGCTGTTTGAGCTGACCGGCCACGCCATGGAGTTCATTCTGGCCCAGGACGCCGAGCGGATACGTTGGATAGGCGAGGAGGCCCGCTACAGGGCGCTCAATTTGATTGCACGGAAGGAGAAGGAGCTGGCCTCCCTGTCGGGAAGCGGCACGAACGAGGAGTTTGTGCTGCTCAACACCATGGGATACGAGCGGGACGAGGTGGTCAAGCTCCATATCACCTCCGCCAGCGGGGTGAGAGAATTCCGCCTGCTGGACGAAGAGGGCGGGGAAATCCCCTGTCAGATAGCGGAGGTCTATACCGGGGACAAGAACTATGAGTCCTATTTTTATAACGCGGCGGATGTTTATGCGCGTGTAAGGGTTCCGGCCTTGTCGGCGACTGTCATTCGGGTGGAAAACGGCCCTCAGCCATTGGGAGAGCTGCCCTCGCGCCGCACCCTCTGCACCTCGCCGGTGAAGGAACGGATTACCCGCCGCTGTCTGACCCTGGATAACGGACTTGTCTCGGTGTCCTTTGAGGAGGGGCTTCCCGCCGCCGTTACCACTTCCGCTGGAAAACTGATTCGGCCCGCGGGAGAGGAGGGGCTGTTCCGGCTCCGATTCACCGAAACCGAACCGGCCCGGGACTGGCTGAGCAACTGGACGCCGCTTCATGAAACCTCCTTCACCGTGGAGGAGGCTCATCTCCGCCACAACGGCCCAATCCGCTGGGAGTACGTGACGACAGGCAAGCTGGACGGCTCATCGGCGGCCGTAACCTTTATCCTCAACGCGGGCGATCCCTCCCTTTACATGGAGCTGTGCATCGACGGATCGGGAAGAGAAGGCTTTTATACGGCGGAATTCGCCTGCGATCCGGACACCCCTCTGTACGCGGACATCCCCTTCGGGGTGGAAAAGCGGGAGCTGGAGGGCGAATGTGTCAATTCCGGGGCTGAGGCCGTGGATTTGGCAGGCTGCGTGGAGCTGAATCTGCCGGGGCAATTCTACGGACGTTCGTGGGCGGCTTTTGAATGCGCCGGTGTACCCATGGCTCTGATGGTGCAGGATTGGTCTATATACTATTGTCACGATCGGCGGCGAAACACGGTGGCGGCGATTCTCAACCGCAATATCGATCTCAGCAAACCTATCATCTGGCGCTGACTCTGTGGGAGGGCGGCGAAAATTACACGGCTCTTGTCCGGCGGGCGCGGGGCGCCAAGCATCCGATAGGGGTTGTGAGGAAATTCCGGGCGGATTTGTCTCCGTCGGCGCCTCCCTTGCTCACTTGTCCGGAGCAGACGGTAATGACGGCGCTCTACCGGGAGGGAGACTCCCTCCTCTGCCGTCTGTACAGGACGGGGGAGGAGAACGGAACCGTCTTGCTGAAGACGGGCATCCGGGTGCGCTGCGCCGCCAAGGTCGACCTGAAGGGACGGACAATGGAGGAACTGTCCATTGTGGACGGCGGCGTGGAGTTGCCTCTGCGCGGCTGGGAAATCGCCACCATCCGTCTGGAGCTGGAGGATACGCCATGAAAAGTATAAAACGCCTGCCGGCGATGTTTATCGTTTTATCGGTTCTTCTCTCAGCCTGCGGGCCGAAGAGCGGCCCTGTATCTTCCGCTCCGGTCTCGTCCGGCGCATCCGGCGCGCCGACCGGGGACTTTAGCTGTAAGGTGGGAGAATTGATGGGAAAGGGCGCGGGTCAGGCCTATACCGATCCGAAAAAGCTGTACGACAAAGAGGCAAAATACGGTTGGGATATCGGTGAGGACGCCAATTTTACGGATCAGCTGGACTCCCTTCGATATGCGGCGGCATACGAGCAGGTTTCCGAGTCACGGGGAGCACAAGTCAATGCCGCCGGCGCCAGAACGGTTCTGATTGCCGGGCAAGCGGGCGGCTACCTGGAGTATCACAGAGGAGAGGCGGCCGCGTACAGCCTGGAGGCCATTGCCCGGGGGGGAGTCCCGGAGCTTGAGGTGACGTTTTCCGCGGACGGAGGGGCATATGAGCCGCAGGAATCGGCTGTGGAGAAAATGGAGGATCTGGGGGAGGGCTACGCGCGGTACCGCCTGACCGGCGCGGGCGCCCCGCCGCCCGGCAACGCCTACCTGCGTATCCGCTGGACGGGAGAGAACGCCTGGCTGGATACGGTACAACTGGCGCTGTATAACGACGGTGAGAAGGCCGGCGGTCATTTGCTGGAAATGGGCCGGTCCGACAACGCCGTGCTCTGTGCCCACGGCTATTGTATCGCCAACGGGGAGTCCGCCAGCATTATTTTTTACCGAAACTATCTGCGACAATGGAAGGGCACGCTGAAATACAACGGGGAAGCTCCCGATGTTGCCGTGTATGTGTCCGCAGACAACGAAACCTACACGGAGGCTGCATGGTACGCCACCCCATCGGTACTTTCTCCCGAGGGATACCGCGAGACGGCGATATACACCTGCGGTGAACCGGCAGATAACAGCCGCTTTGTCAAGGTGATGCTGACCAAGCCGGACAACGTGGAGGGGACGGATCTGCATCTGACCGATGTGTCCCTATGCGCAGGGGGCTTCACCGATCCCTTTGAAACCACGCTTTTTATGCAGGAGTTTACGCCGAATCTGAAAACCCGGTATGTCGGCGAGCGCAACCTTGTCTATGCGGCGGACGGCGGCGAGCTTTCCTTTGTATATCAGAAGAACGACATAACAGGGTTCGATCTGCACGTATCCTACGTGGAAGCGGACGGAGGAGCGT
>CAKTXU010000011.1 GCA_934630995.1 uncultured Eubacteriales bacterium | reverse complement strand
GAGGGGGAGGGTGAACGGATTGCCCTACAGATGGGAGCGAAAATCCCCGCGGTGGCCGGCAGCCGGGTGGCTAACCTCGGCTTCACCCATGTCGGCACCGCTGTCCGGATCGGCGGGGATGGCCCGTCTTGTGATAACACCGCGTTCGAGGAGCTGCGTATCGAGGCGTTCAGCTTCCGTGGGGTGGAGATTATCGGGGAGAACAGCGGGAATGTGTTCAGGGGCGTATGGTTGGAAAACAGCGGTGCGGATGCCGACTGCGCAGTATGGGTTGACGGGGAGGACAGCGCCGTTGTGCTCGATCGGGTAATCGCCGTCGGCTGCACCCTGAAAAACGGTATCTCCGCTTCTGCGGAGAGCGGAGCGTTTATCCGCGGCACGCTTTTTGAGAACGGCTCGATTGCGGGCGGCGGTAAGTCCTGACGGCTGTTGTTTTGGTTAGCAGACCCCTTCCGCGCAAATTGACAAGCCAGTTCATAAAAAGGTATAATGAAAAGAAAAATTTGGAAGCACGTGCGGCTTTGGAAAAGCACGGAGACGGAAGGGATTGCTATGGATCAACTATATGAGGGCTATGTCAATGTCCTGGCTTACGGCGCGCAGCCTAACAGCTTCCTGGACGACACCGAGGCGTTCGTCCAGGCGCTGGCCACCGGGAACAGTGTGTTTGTGCCAAGCGGCGTCTATTATGTCAGCGATACGCTGGTGATGGAGAATCAGAACCTGATTGGCGCGGGCACGCTCCTGACTCAGATCGTCTCGATCTGCACCGATCCGGTCAAGCCGATTATTCAGGCTGGCCGCAGCTGCGTACTGGCGGATTTCCTGGTCAAATACAAGGAGGGAATCGTCACCGGCGATGAAAAAGAGGGCGAGCGGGTGGCTGTCTGGGCATCCGGGAGAAACTGGCCCATGCAGCGCGGCTCCACCATCCGGAACATCCGGGTGGAGGAATGCGGTACGTGCCTGTATTCGCCGCAGAACAGCCTGAGTCCGTTTCTTGTGGCACATGAATCGCTGGAGCTCAACGAGTTTTCCTACCGGGGTATCGATTATCGTGCCGTACACCGGCTGGGAAACGTGTATACAAATATTTATATATCCTCAAACAAGCCGCATGTGGATTGCATCATAGCGCTTGAAAATGACTGCACGGAGGTGTCCATGCATCAAATATCGCTGATGCACACCACCTGCCGTACGGCGGCGATGCGGCTGTCGGGGGTACGCAGCTTCCATATCTCTACCTTGCATTTCGGCGATGTGCGGGTGACCGGGCCGGGCGGTGCGTTGTTGGACATCGAACGCAGCAGCGGGATTATCGGCGGGCTCAATATGTGCTATCTGCCGCTGCGCGATCCCGGCTTATCCCTTGTGCGGCTGGGGGATGCGGACTACGCCACCTTGGAGGAATGGGAGCCGCATGGTTTTGAGGATAATCCTTTTTATCTCCGGATAGGGGTGCTGCATGCCTGCGCTCTCAATGATCCCACCATCGGCGACTATCCATCCGAGGGGCGCGGCATTGCGCCGGAAATGGTGGAGGGATTCCGGTTCTTCAGCCGTCGCCCAGGCAGCTATGGCGAATACGTGGTGGATTTGGAGCAATACAATTGGTATACATTCCAGGACGACCGTCAGGTATATAAGGATTTTGCTTGCGATGATGAACATATCCGCTTCCTGCGAAAGGGCATCCTTCCAACCTGCGGGCCGGCGTCTGAGAGGCCGACGTCCCGTCTGTGTCCCGGCATGACCACATATTACGACAGCGAAGCAAAGAAGAAATGGCTCTGGACGGGGGAGGAATGGATATGAAGGTGGAGCTGAATCCGGAGAATATGGGATTGCTCGAATGCTTCTCCTCCAGAACCAGGGTTGAGATTCTGCGCATCCTCGCGCAGAATCCGTGCAACATCAAGGAGTTAGCCGAGCAACTGCATATATCGCCTGCAATCGTCACCCGCCATGTCGGTATGATGGAGGCAGCGGGGCTTATTCGCTCGGTTTTTACGTCGAGCGTGCGGGGGAGGCAGAAGGTATGCCAGCTCGCTGAAAAAGAAGTTACCATCCTCCTGTGCCCCTTTGACGCGCAGAATGCGGTGCATAAGGAAACACTGCGCATGGGACAATACCGCGGTGTAAAGATCAGCTTTCCCTGCGGCCTTATCAATGAGAAAGGCCGTATCGGCGTGGCTGATGATCCCCGGTATTTCCAGATCCCTGACCGCAGCGGTGTGTATGAGCTGTGGTTTGCCGGCGGATATCTGGACTATGTGTTTGAGGCAGCACCGCTGGCGGATGCCGGTGAGCTCCATGTAGACTTCCAGATTATGGCAGAGGGATATCGCGGCGAGGCAATCGAAGGGGCGGTGCTGGTTTTGCTCAATGATATGCCGGTGACCCAGGTGCCGCTTCCTGCGCAAAAGGCGTTTCAGCCGGTGCATCTTGTCATCAGCGAAAAGGGCGTTTGGCTCAACGACGCCCGGAACGGTGATCTGTCCATCCGGCAGTTGCCGGTTTCGACAAACGGTGAGCTTTCCGTCAAGCTCGGTTTTGAAAAAACGTTATGGCCGGATCTCGTACTCCGTCTGCGGGAGGTTGAGGAAGGCAACGGGGTATCGGTGGGGCTTTATAAATAACCAAAAAGTTAATTATTAATAATATTTTTACTGTTTTCAAGAATTTATCGAGAAAATGCACAAATTATTCTTGACTTTCATGCAATCGCGGTTTATTCTAGTAGATAGAACAAGTTATAATCAATTTATAATCCATAGTTATTAACTAAAAAGTAAATTATAATGTAAGGAGGGTCTACAAATGAGTAGAGGCCGGAGCGCCCTTCGGTGGGCGGGAGCTGCTGCTGCTGCGCTGATAATGATGCCGCTGGCGGCGGAGATGGATGCTGCCGCTGCTGGGACGGTTGCCTATGAGGAGGACTTCGAGGACGGCACCACCGATATTGTGACCAAAAACGGAGCGGGCACGGCCGAAGTCCTGGATGAGGACGGCAACCATTATCTGCAGCTTACCCGCAACACAACCACGGCCGACGGTTATTTCGACGCGAGCTTCGGACCGCAGGCGCGGGATTTCGATTACACCCTGCGGGTGAAGATTACCGAATACAAAAGCGAGGATTGGAACTGGGGAAAGGTGTATTTCCGGGCCAAGGACTGGGAAAATGATGCATATATATGCGAGCTGTGGGGCTGGAGGACGGCCCTGACCGCAAAGCAAATGGAGCCACGCGTGGACGAGTCGGTAAAGGCGGATGAAACGCAGAGTCTTTTCTTCACGCCGGGCGAATGGTATACGATGGAGATTTTTGCCCGCGGAAACGATTTTACCGTGTTTGTGGACGGCAAAAAGGCCGTCAGCATGAATAAAGATCTTTTTTCAGAGGGGAACTTTGGCTTCTGCGGCTGGGGCGTCAACCTGGCTGTGGACGACATCAAGATTGTCACTTATGCGGACGGCGAGGCACCGGAGCCCGTTACGGCCGTCACCACCGCCGCCCCGCCGCCCCCGCCAACGACCCTCCCTCCCGCCGTGGTGTCCTCCGCGCCGGAGAGCGCCGAAACCGACGCTTCGCCCGCCCCAGGAAATTCCTCGGGCGGAGGAGCCGGCGTTTCCACGGATAGCCGCGTGACGAACGGCGCCGATGCAAACGCCAATCTGCCGATTATCATCGGCGTGGTGATTGCTGTGGTCGTAATTCTGGCTGGCGGCGCAGTGGCGGCAGTTTTAATACTGCGCAAGGGAAACCGGGAGGAAAAACCCAATTCTAAGGAATAGGCGGTTCGATTAAATTTGGATACAGAGAAAGGACGGAACAAGATGAAAAGGGTCAAACAATTGTTGTCCTGCACGCTGGCGGCTTTGCTGTTGTGCACGCCGACGTCGTTCTTTCCGGCGCAGGCGGCCGGCGAAGCAGGGGAGGATACCAGGCTTACGGTGGTTCAACCGATTGCCAGCCATGATTTTGAGCAGGCGGGTAGCTGGCAGAAGCCGGGTACCGAGGGAACGGTGGCGGTGGAGAACGGCCGCCTGAAGATGGAAGCGACGCAGAGCAGCTCCGCCTGGACGGCCTCATTCGTGCAGAATGATGTGAGCAGCTTTACCATGCTGTTCGACTACACCCCGCAGACGGTGGATTGGAATACCGACACGGTGATTTTCGACTCATGGGACGGTGGGATGTGGGACAGCTACACGTTGGAAATCAATGGCAGCAACAACGGCGGCACGCTGAAGCTTATTAAAACAGCGGCTAATGTGCCGTCGACGCTGGCCGAGGAGGAGCACGGCGGCCTGACCGCGGGCACCACCTACCGTGTAAAGATTGTCCGCAGCCTGGAGACGGGCATCATCCAAGTGTATTTTGCTCCCAAAGCGGACGGTTTCGGCGATACGCCTCTGCTTTCGGTGAGCAATGAAAAGCCGGTGGGCGATGTTACCCACTACCGCGGCAAAATCTGGATGTCCAAATGGGCGGGCGTGGCTTATCTCGACAATGTGGTAGTGTACGCCACCACCCATCTGGACGCGGTTGCCGTTACGCCGGAGCCTGGCCCCGGCCCGGGGCCAGAGCCGGAACCCACCCCCGATCCCAAACCGGAAAAACCCGCGCTGCTGGTTGACTGGAATTTCAACGACACTTCGGCCGCATTTCCCTTTGGCTTGAGTAAGCCGGACGGCACTGAAATGCCGCTGCGCTACGATGCGGGCGGTGTGCTGATTTCCTCTGACGGAAACAATGAGGTGCATACCGACGGGCTGACCGGCGATGAGGATCTGGGTGATTTCACCCTCCAGATGGAGTATACCCCGCGTCTGACCGAATGGAACATCGACAGCCTTCACATGCACTCCAATCTCGATACGCTCAATACGGTTCGTCTTACCTTCATCGGCACAGGTGCGCTTGGCCTGAATGATCCTACCCTGAATGTGGCGGGCAACGACCACAATGTGCAGCTGGTACAGGTTGTCGGCGGCGAGGTACTGCTTCTCGGTTCGGCCAAGGTGCCCGGCCTGACATCCGGTAAGGGTGTTTCACTCAAGGTGGTATCCGAGGGCGATACTATGAAGGTGTACATTAATGATATCGGCAAGCCGTTTGACGTTACTCCCACGATCACGGGTACGGTGACCGAACCGTCGCTTTCCTCCGGTGATATCTTTATGACCGGATGGGCGGCCGAATATCTTCTTGACAATATCAAGATATACAATTCTGCAACCGTACCGGAAAATCCCCAAACCGGCGTGCCGGTTGCAACAGGCGCGGCAGTGCTGGCGGCCGCAAGCTTGGGCGCGCTGCTGTTTGTGAGTAAAAAACGCACTCGCTGAAACGTGTGCGGGGCCGGAAACCCTTGGTTTCCGGCCCTCTTTTCTTTAGAAAACACTTCGGAGGAGAATATGAAACCTTTCTATTACGGTGCGGCATATTACCCGGAATTGTGGGATGACACGGTCATACGGCAGGACATAGAGGAAATGAAGTCGCTCGGCATCAACCTGGTACGCATGGGTGAATTCGCCTGGTCGAAAATGGAGCCGGAACCGGGCCGCTTTTCTTTTTCATTTTTCTCCGAGTTGATCACCCGGTTGGCCGATGAGGGGATTTTCACCATTTTTTGTACCCCCACCGCTGCTCCGCCGATATGGATGTCCTACGGGCATCCGGAGCGGATGTATACCGATGCGGCGGGACCGGTGGTACACGGCGGAAGACAGCATGTATGTACCAACAATCCCTATTTTCGTGAACGCTGTGCGCTGGTTGTACAGGAACTGGCCAAAGCAGTCGGACGACTGCATGGGTTGGTTGGCTGGCAAATCGACAACGAACTGAAGTGTAATGTGGCGGAATGCTATTGTGAAAACTGTCGGCAGCAATGGCACGCATGGCTTGCGCGCCGATACGGGACGATAGAACGGCTCAACGAGGCGTGGGGAACCGGAGTGTGGAGTCAAACCTATCAGAGCTTTGAACAAGTACCGCCGCCGATTCGCGCCACCACCGATCATAACCCCAGCCTGGCCACTATGTACCGGCAGTTTTCCCGGGACAAAGCGACGGAGTTTTTGCATATGCAGGCGGCCATTCTGCGGGAGTACAGCAGCGCACCAATCACCCATAACAGCGCAGTCTATTTTCAGGTAGACAACGCCCAGCTGGCTTCAGAGCTGGATTTTGTGTGCCTGGACGACTATTCCTCGGCTAAGGATTTCCGGCAGTATATATTTCAACTGGATTATTATCGCAGCCTAAAGCCGGGGATACCGTTTATGGTCATGGAAACCAGTCCAAGTCACGGGGGGCATCTCCGGAATGTTCCCGCACCGCATCCGCAGGGCTATGTGCGCGCGGAAGCGCTTGCCGCCTATGCACTAGGAGCGGACGGCTTTAGCCACTGGCTGTTCCGTCAGCATGCCAGTGGGCAGGAGATCCCCCACGGCAGTATTCTGAGTACCTGGGGTGGGCGTACCGAGGGATGGCGCCAAGTGAAGGCGGCGACAGAGGCCAAAACCGCGCTGGAGTCAATGCTGGCCGGCAGTCGTCCGGCACCGGCAAAAATTGCGCTGCATTATGTTGACATGGCACGGCAGATGCTGCTGACCGAACCGGCGGATGGTGTCGAATATCTGACAGGTGTGCGCCGATTTTACGACCTGCTGGTGGATGCGGGGTTGATGCGCGACGTGATTGCCGAATCTGCCGGGTTGGAAGGGTACGCGCTGTTGCTAACCCCGTATTTGCCCGCGTTCCCAGAGGGGCTGCTCGCACGGATTTTACGGTTTGTGAAGCATGGCGGCGTGTGGATGGCCGGCCCGATGACCGGCTACCGTACGCCGGAGCACACTGTCCCCACCGATGCAGCGTTCGGCGCGCTGGAAGCGGTTGCCGGAGTGAGGGTGAATCGGCTGGAGCCGGTGCTGCCGCAGCGGGTGAAGATCCAGTTTTTCGGCACGGAGGCATACGCTTCCGGCCTGTCGGCTTTTATGGAGCCGCTGGGAGGGCAGGCGGCCGGCTTATACATTTCCGATGACGACCGGGGTCAGGCATTTCTTACCGAACATGCATACGGCAGCGGTAAAATTCTGTTGCTGGGTACTCTTCCGGACGGAAAGAATGGTCGCGCGATGCTGGAGCGGGTGATCGCGTACGCCTGCCGCCTTGCGGGCGCCGCCTCGGTTTTCCGGGCGGACAAAGGGGTAGTGGCTGCCCAGTGTGTATATAATGACGGAAGAATCCGAAATATAGCGATCAATATGTCCGGAAGGGTGGCACATGTGGAGACTGGGGGCAGCTGGCACACCGTGGCGCCTTATGATGCCGCAGTGCTGCCGGGCGATATATGAGAGGAGGAAGCTGTATGCGGCAAAACGGCTCCGCCATGTTACGGGTACCACCCTATGAGGCAGTAAGAAGTCCATGAACAGGAAGCATTGGGAGATATCCTCTCCAGAGACTTCTGCGGGACTGCTAATTTTTTCACTGTCCTTTCCCTTTTGGCAAAGTATCCTTGAGCCTACGGGGCTGCGCCGCATTTTGTGGCCCCGCCCTATCCACTCCCGGCAGATTTTTGCGAAAATATCCCGTGTTGTTGAGAAGATTTTTCCGTCCGGGCAGAGAAAAATGGGATGATCCAATTGACGACGGCATCTCCCGCTGTTATGATAATCCCGAAAGCGGGCATTTCATAAAGGGGTGGGATGAGCAATGGAGCACAGACAGCTTTTTTCCATAGCGGATTATGGCGCGATAGGAGATGGGCATACCCTGAACACCGCCGCTATCCAGGCGGCCGTCGACGCGTGCGCCGGTTCCGGCGGCGGCACGGTGGTTTTCCCGAAGGGAGTTTTCCTCAGCGGTACGATTCGGATGCGGGGCGGCATCACCTATCTGCTCGAACGCGGCGCGGTGCTCCGTGGGTCCGGAAGTCTGGCGGACTATACCGACAACGGCTTTTATCATAACGAGCTCGGCCTAGTGGTGTCCCTCCTGTGGGCGAGAGATGAGGAGGATATCCGCATCACCGGGGACGGGAAAATCGATTTTTCCGCCCGCGACTTTTTTGCGGGCAGCCGTATCATCTCTCCTGTGCCGGATGAAAGCCTTCTGACACCGGAGCAGCGGGCGGAGGCGGTGCTCGAGATCCGGCCCCGACCCAATCAGCCGATCTTTTTTGAGAGCTGCCGGGACATCACGATAGACGGCGTCACCCTGTTGGATTCTCCCTGCTGGACGATAACCTGTTCCCGCAGCCGGCGTATCCAGATCCACCATATCACGGTGCGCAATTCTCTAATCGTACCCAACTGCGACGGAATACATCTCAGCGCCTGCAAGGATGTCATTGTCGGCGACTGCCTTTTTGAATGCGGCGACGACTGTGTTGCCGTCACCTGCATCACCGCGGAGGGCCAAGAGGATATCAGCGAGCGTATCCTAATCTCACGATGCCACATGCGCTCCCGCTCCGCGGCGGTCCGTCTCGGCCACCTGAAGGGCAAAGTACGCCATGTGGTGGTATCCGACCTGGTGATCACCGATTCCAACCGCGGACTGGCGGTATTCAGCGGCGATGAGGGCTATGTGGAGGATGCGCTGTGCACCAACATCACCATGGAAACCCGTATCGTCGCCGGCGTCTGGTGGGGGAAGGGCGAGGCGGCGGTCATCTGCGCGGCCGGCAGCAGCGGGCATATCCGGGATATTACCCTGCAGAACATCCGGGCGCGCAGCGAGGCCGGTGTTCTTCTGGCCGGAACCGACGGCAACGTACGGGACGTCACCCTGCGGGATATAGACCTGCGGCTCGTAAAGGGAAGCAATGATACCTTGTTCGGCGGGGATCTGGATTTCCGGCCCAATCTGTTCCTGAAAGGGGCGGCCGACATCAGCCAGGGCGTTTATGCCGAAGGAGTGGAAAACCTTACGACTGAAAACGTGCGAATACAGGGATAACGCGGCGGCATATCTCATCGACGGCATAGGGTATATTCCGCGGACGGTTTTCCGCGATTGTCCGGGAGGTGAATGCGCCGCTACCCATGGCCGGAATTCAACGACGCTTCAGCCAGCCGCACCGTTTCTGCGCCCGCTATGCCGACCGGGAAGGACGGCAACGTTCAAGGGATATAGAATAAGAAGGATGAAGGCCGGAACCTTGATTAATTCAGGTGTTTCCAGCCTTCATCCTTCTTTTGCCTATCCGTCTGTATATGCCGTTATCGGCGGCCTTCATCCGGCAGCCGTTTTTCCATCTGACGGCGGGCATACGCGCTGGGAGACAGCCCGGTTTCCCGGTGATAAAAGGACGAGAGATAGTTTTGCGAGGAGAAATGCATTTTTTCCGCGACCTCACAGACCGTCAGCCCCGCGCCAAGATAGGCGTTTATCTGCCGGATGCGCAGATGGCGGTAATACTGCATCACGCCCTCCCCGGTAAAACGGCTGAACAGCGCTTTGAGGCTGCTGCGGCTCAGGGCAAAGCGGCGGCAGATATCATCGGTGCACAGCGCGTCGTCGACCCTGTCGCTCAGGTAACCGGCAATATCGGCATACAGCCGCGCTTGCCCGTCGGACAAGGGACGGCCGGCCTCCGGACGCCGCCGTTGCAGCGAGAGGAACAAAACCTCGAGCAGGTTTAAAAGGATTTGACAGCCCTCGCTCCGCGCCGCCGGCGTCACGGCTAGCGGGGTGTAGTCGCGCTCGTTATACCCGCTGAAAAGGGGCGGGATTTCCGCCAGCAGTAGCCGCATAACCGCAGTCTCGTCGGGAGTCAGGGTAAACTTGCCGTCCGGGAGCGTCTGCAGGCCGCTGCCGCTGAAGGAAATGGTTAGGCATTCGGAAACGACGGCGCTCTCCGACCACGCGGTATGGAACACATCGGGCCGATGCAGCACAGCTTCTCCCTGCGTACAGCGGTAAACGCTGTCGCCGGAGGTAAAGCTCAGTTCACCGCTGATGACATATTCGAATTCCCATATCGGATGCGTTTCCCCCGGGAAACGAAAATCCTTATCGAAAGGCAGTATATACACCGTGTACAGCGCCCCAATGCGGATCGCCGGATAGAATTTCCATGGCTGCAGCTCCATGACAAAACCCCCTCTCACGTTTCAAGCCGGTATCTTCTTGCGGCCAAAATCATATATAACAGGGCGAAAAACGTATAGAACTTTAAAAATATATGTTTTATTATAAGGGTGCGATCGCAAAAAGTCAATTTGTCGGCCAAACGGGGAATGAGTTCCCCACCTTCAGGAAAGGAATGGGGCATTGAGATGAAAAAGGACATACGCTTTGCCGTACTCGGCGCGAACGGACGGGCGCAGGGATTGATCGAGACCTGGCAACAGCATCCGGACATTACATTTACCGCTTTTGCGGATATCGCAACAGGCCGTGCCGAGGAGGTGGCCGGATGCTACAACCGGCGGTACGGCGGCAGCGCCAAAGCCTTCACTAGCTATGAGGAGATGGCTGCCGGCGCGGTCTATGACGCCATTCTGATAGCCTGCGACCCCGATATACAGGTGGACTACGCCTGCGATGCGATGGAACGCGGCGTCCATGTGATAACCGAGGTGCCGGCGGCCTATACAATTGAACAGTGCTGGAAGCTGGTGGAAACGGTACGGAAAACAGGCGCAAAATACCAATTGAGCGAACAAACCCGGTATTGGAAATTCATCCGCGAATGGAGACGGATGGCGCGGGACGGCGCGTTTGGCAAAATCTGTTACGCGGAGGGCGAATATCTCCATTACGAGCCGGTATGGGATAATTTGCGTGATAGAAAGACCAACTATTCGATCCATTCCAATGACCCGGCCGATTTTGCCAATCCCGATTACGTGCCCTCCTGGCGGTATAGAACCTTCCAGAATCCCCTGTATTATATGCCGCATGAGCTGTCCCCCCTGCTTTCCATCACCGGCGGCCGGATCGCAAAGGTGTGCAGCTTTGCGCTGCCGCAGGAAAGCTATATGACCCCTGGGCTGATGACCCGCGATTTGCAGGCGGCGCTGATGTATACCACGGAGGACGTGATTTTTTCCCTGCGGGCTGGATTCACCGCGCCCTTCGGCACCAAAAAGGGGACGGGCGCGCACTGGTATCAGGTCAAGGGCGTGCGTCAGTGCGTCGAATGGGCGCGCAGTGAAATCGATACGCCAAAGCAATATACGCTGGAGGACGGCTGGCGGGCGCGGGAGGACTGGACCTGCGAGGATCCCCAGGCCCCCGATTATATCCGCAACGCACCGCACGGCGGCGCGGACTACTATCCGCTGCTGTACTTTGTCGAAGCGATTCAAAACGATACCCAGCCGCCGATGGACGTATACCTCGCGGTGGAGACGGCGGCGCCCGCCATTCTGGCCGTGGAGTCGGCAAAGAGAGGCGGCGTCCTTCTGGACGTACCGGATTTCCGGGCCTGACGCGCCGCCATGCTGTGCCGCCATGCTGTATTTTTACATTTTGGCCGGGGTTCTCACCTCGGGGCTCAGCGGTTATTTCTACAAACACGTGTCCTTGGCAGGGAGGAACGCGGCGGCGTCGCTTCTCAGCCCAATCATGTGGTATCTGCCGCTGTCCCTCCTCTTCGGTATCATAGCGCTGGCCGAAGGGGCGGGACGCTCAGCCGCCGCCGGGCTTATTCCGCCGGCGCTGCTGTCGGGCCTGGGAGCGGCAATATGCGCGGTCATGCTGCTGGAGGGGATGAAGCATAACGCCTATGCGGCGTCCGTAATCATCATCAATCTCAACTTCATCCTGCCGGTGCTGCTGTCGATGATCTTTCTTCGGGAAAAAACCGGCTGGGCACAGCTGATCGGTATGCTGGCGGCGGCTGTCGCGATTATCGTGGTCAACAGCGGTGGATCGAAAGCGACGGGGACGGATGCCAAGCGGCCGTACATTCTGCTGGCGGTTGCGGGCTGCGTGGGCAACGGTATCCTCAATTTCGGAATCAAGCTCAAGGAGCACGGCGGCGTCCACGGCGGGGACGGGACGTTTTATGCCCTCACCTACCTCTTTGCCTGCCTGCTGTGCCTGTCCGGTTATGCGGTGTACCGCATAACCGGCCGCCCGCAGCCGCAGGCGGATATTCGCCGGGCGCTGCCCTATGCCGCCGGGATCGGCGTCTGCAACGGCATCTGTTTCTGGGCAATCGGGGCCTTGGCCCGCTATATGAACGCCGCCGCGGAATTCACCGTGATTACCGCGCTGTCTATCGCGGTATCCCTGACGGTGGGGCGGGTTTTTCTGCGGGAACGGATCGGCCTCCGTGGTATCCTCAGTTTGCTGGGCTGTGCGGTTGCTATTGTCTGCCAGTATTGGAATCTCCATTGACCATCATCGGCGTATACATTTTCAAAGCTTCGGTATTGAAAAGAGGAGTTGTCATGACGGTTTATTATTTGTTCGATGAAGCGGCCCGCGCGCGCAGAAACGCCTCCGGCGAGCAGGTATGGTACTGCTACATCACCGATATTCTGGATAAGCTGGGGGTGAGGGGCAGACGCCTGTTGCCCGAAGAACTGGCGCAGGCGACGCTTACCGGGACGGATATTCTGTTCCTGGGACCCGACGAGCCGGACGCTGCCGGAAAGGCCGCCATAGCCGCAGGATTGCGCCGGGGCTGCACGGCGGTCGCCTTCGCGACGTCGGGCGTGGAAGAAATGTTCGGCATCCGGACGCTGAACGCGATCGCCCAGCCCGACGGCTGCTTTTCCCTGAACGGCTATTTTACCGTCGCTGAGGAATGGCGGGAGACGTACCTGCCGGTACCGGACGGCGGAGCGGCGCTGCCGGTTTTTGCGGATGTGCGGGAGTTGCAGGCGGAACGCGCACAGGAACTCGCCCGGCTGGAGACCGGTGGCCGGACGGTCTGCGGCCTGACCCGGGCGGCGGACGCGGACGCTTACTATTTTGCTTTCGACCTGACCCATTCTATTTGGGCGAGTCAGCAGGGAGCGCCGGGCACTGAGGGCGAACAGCCCTGGGCCAGGCGCATAGCGGACATGCGGATTCTGCCGAGGGAGTATAACACCCGCATCGCCTATAACGATTATTACGTGTATATCCTGCAGTCGGTATTGGCGCGCAAAGGTCTGCCGACGCTGCACCGTCTGCCGCCGATGAAGGACGGCAGTGCGCCGGATTTCCTGCTTTTTTATCAGGGCGACGAGGACGCCGCCCCGGGTACCGAGAGGGCGTCCGAGATTATGTACCGGCGCGGGCTGCCGTATCAGATCAACATCATGCCTGACCCGGAAAGCGGCCGCTATGTGATGACGAAGGCGGAATATGACGCGGTCAAGGCGCGGGGGCACGGCATCGGCGTGCATCAGTTCCTTCTCTCCGGATGGGCTGACTTCACGCAGGAGGGCTTCCGCTACCATTCGGATTTGTTTGCCGAAACCTTTGGGGAACGGCCGTTTTCGGGACTGCCGCACGCCGGTGTGGTCAGTGGCTGGGCGG
>CAKTXU010000010.1 GCA_934630995.1 uncultured Eubacteriales bacterium | reverse complement strand
GTGTAGACATCGGGTACCATCTCAACCTCCGCGGAGACGAATTCATAGCCCTTGGCCTCCAGATTCTCCCGGACGGCGGAGAAATCGTCCGGCTCGGTGGTGATTTCAAGCACATCCCCATCGGTGGAAAAGTCCGCGGCCCCGGCCTCCAGGGCGTCCTCCATGACCTTGTCCTCGTCCCGGCCCTCGGCCTCGATGGCCAGGATACCCTTCTGCTTGAACATAAAGCTCACACAGCCGGTCTGTCCCAGGTTGCCGCCGTATTTATCGAAATAGTGGCGCAAATCTCCCGCTGTGCGGTTCCGGTTGTCGGTCAGCGTCTCCACGATAACCGCTACCCCGCTGGGACCGTAGCCCTCGTATTGCAACGCCTCATAGTTGTCGGCGTTGCCGTCCCCCGCAGCCTTTTTGATGATACGGTCGATGTTGTCGTTGGGCACATTGTTGGCCTTGGCCTTGGCAATGGCGTCCTTGAGCTTGGAGTTGGCGCTGGGATCGGCGCTGCCGCCCTCCTTGACCGCCACGGCGATTTCACGGCCTATTTTGGTAAAGATTTTCGCCCTCTGGCCGTCGGTCTTTTCCTTTTTACGTTTGATGTTATTCCACTTGGAATGTCCGGACATGGAAAAATCCCCTTACTTTTGGTATTGTAACGGTCGCGGCTATGGCCGCGGGATACACAGTAAAACAAATTATAGCATAAAGGGGAACGCGACGCAAGAGTCGGCTGAAATCAAAGAAAACCGCCCGGGAACCGTGAATTCATGCGGCTTCCGGGCGGTTTTCTCAGCTTGTGGCATTGGGTGCGGTATCACGACGGCTCCGACTGCGTTGAGACGGCCACGAAAACGTCGGAGGGCACTTTGCGTATCTTGTTTAATACGCTTTTAAGCCGCGGCGTTCGCATTCCCCTGGATTTATAGCGGCTGTCGAGACGCCGTCAGCCGTTCCAGCCGCATTCCCAGCCGGCTCAGAATCTCGTTGGCAATTGTACCCGTCTGCTCCGCGATATCGCAGGCGGTGATGATTTGGCTGCCGTCCGCGCCGATGACGGTCGCCGTGTCCCCGGCCCGGATGGCCGGAATACCGGTGACGTCCACCAGCGTTTGGTCCATGCAGATCCGGCCGATTATGGGCGCCCGGCGGCCGTTTATCAGGACGCCGCCCACCCCGCAGGACAGGGCGCGGGGCAGCCCGTCCGCATAGCCGATTGTCAGGGCGGCGATCCGCCGCTCCCCTTCCGCGCTATAGGCCAGCCCATATCCCGCCCGTTCGCCCCTGTGCAGCTCCCTGACCGAGGATATCCGCGCCCTGACCGACAGCACGGGCCGCAGCGCCGCACGGCAGCGTTCGCTGTCCGCCCGTGTACTGAGCATGCCGTAGAGCGCAATGCCGATACGGGCGTAATCGCCGCCCAGCTCCGGATAATTGAGCAGTCCGTAGCTGCTCAGGATATGCGTCTTTGGACAGGGGAAGCCCTGTCCGCGGAGCTGCGACACCGCACGGTGAAAGGCTGCCGCCTGCCCCGCGGTGAAGGCCTTCCCCTCTGCGTCGTCGGTGGCGTCGGCGCACAGATGGGTGAACACCCCCTCCACCCGGAGATTTTTCATGCGGAACATCCCGCAGAGGCGCTCCAGATTTTCGCAGCGCTCTCCCAGCCGGTGCATCCCCGTATCGATCCCGATGTGCACCCGAAGCGGATGACCGCAGGCGTTGAGGCGTTGGGCATATTCGAAGTCCACGACCGTCTGCGTCAGGTCGTATCGCCGCAGGAGATCGGCCTGTCCGGGCGGCGTGTAGCCGAGGATCAGAATGAGGCCGCGGATATGCCGCCTCCGCAGCGCGGCGCCCTCTTCCGCTGTGGCGACACAGAAGGCCCGGACGCCCAATTTGTTCAGCTCCCTGGCGATGGTCACCGCCCCGTGCCCATAGGCGTCGGCCTTGACCGCGGGCATCAGCTCGCAGCCGGGAGGCAGAAGCGCCCGCAGGACGGCGACATTGTGCCGCAGGTTATCCATATCCAGCTCTATCCAGGCCCGGCACCTTTCCGTCATCGGTCCCATTGGCGTTTACTCCTTTACGATAATCCGCGGGGGCTGGGCGACCACGGTGCAGCCGTCGGGGATGTCGGTGCTCACCACCGCCCCGGCGCCGATTTTTACATGGTCGCCGACGGTGATTCCCCCGACGAGGACGGCCCCGGCACCAATCAGGCAGCCACAGCCGATGCGGGGCGCCTCATGCGCCACCTCGCCGATAGTAACGTTTTGATAAATGCGGCAGCCCGCGCCGATCCGGGCATAGCGGGAGATGTAAAGGCCGTGCAGGCCGTGGGGCAGGAGCGGAATGCCGTCGAAGACAGCGCCGTTGCCGATATATCCCCCGTGCCGGTGCGCCATGCGCCCGAGGATAAGGGTCAGGACGTTTTTTATCACCCTGTTTCCGATACGCCCGCGCCACTGGAACAGCCGCCAAAAGCCGCCCAGGTTGTCGCCGGTGGCGTAATCAGCCGCCCACTCTCTGTATCGCATCCGTCTAGTCTCCCTTTCGCCAGTTGGTCAGGACGCAGCCGTCCACGTTGTTGCCGGATATCACACGGAAGGCGCCGTCCTTTGTCGGGGAGAGAGTTGCCGCCGCATCTGCGGCGAGAAAGGAAATTTCAAAACGGTGTTGTCCCTCCTCGTACACAAAGGGCCGGCTGCCGTAGGGAAAGCCCTTCAAAAAAGCGGTGTATTCCTCCAGCGTGAAATCCATTTCCGCCATGACGGCGGCATGAGGTATCCCCACATAGCGGAAATGCCAGGGCTCATGGGCGATGCCGGTAATAGGCTCCTTGCCGGCCGGATACCGTTCGATGAAGCCGTACCGGGCCGCTCTGCGGCGAAAGACTCCGCACAGACCGGTATCGGGAAACGCCGGCCGGAGGTAATCCACAGCCGGCTTTTTCAGGCCAAGGTCGATGGCCAGACCGGTTTGATGCTCACTGTGGCCGGGTACGGCCACATACCGCCGGGTAAAGTCCGCCCCGTTCTCCCGGAGGGAGCCGTCCCATATGGCCTGCTGTTCCATCTGCGACCGCCAGCCGCTGACCGCGGTGATGCCGTCCCAGCCGCGGATGTCGCTCATCAGCTTTTCCAGCAGCGCCGCCGCACATCGTTCTAGGAGAACGCAGCCGTCTCCCACCGGCACCAGGGCTTCCCGGGGCGGGACCGTGTGAAGGGGGTGGCCGGCGTTGACAAGAATCAGACTGCCGGTGTGGAGGGCGCCCTCCGGCAATACCTCCGCCATCACGGCCTCACCGCCAATTCGACAGCCTGGGATACCACCTGCTCGAAGGGTACGCCGGCCGCAGCCATCATCCGTGGGAAACGGCTGTGCGCCGTGAAACCGGGGATGGTGTTGACCTCGTTGAACACGATGCCGCCCTCCGGTGTCAGAAACATATCCACCCGCGCAAAGCCACGGCAGCCCAGCGCCCGGTAAAGAGCTTTCGCCGTGCGCTTGAGTGCCTCCGCCAAGCCGTCGGGGATGCGCGCAGGCACATGGATTTTCGAGGTGAGGAGCTGGTATTTTTCGGTGAAGTCGAAGAAGCCCTCCGTCAGCTCTACCTCGTCGATTTCGCCGGTCGTCAGCGTTTCGTTGCCCATCACCGCACAGCCGACCTCAAAGCCGGGAATCGCCTCTTCCACAATGACCTGATTGTCGTAGAGGAAGGCCCGTGAAATCGCCGACAGCAGGCTTTCCGGCTCCGCGACCTTTGATATCCCGTAGGACGAGCCCGCCCTGACCGGCTTGACAAACAGCGGATACCCGAGAGCCTCCGCCCGCTCCAGCGCCGAAGCTTCCTCAAAGCCGGGGGGCAGCAGAAAGGAGCTGGGAACCCGCACTCCCGCCGCCCGGGCCAGAGCGTGGGCTCTGTCCTTATCCATGCACAGGGCGGAGGCCAGCGTGCCGCACCCCACCAGAGGTATGCCCGCCAGCTCGCAGAGCCCCTGTACCGTGCCGTCCTCCCCGTTTTTTCCGTGCAGGACGGGGAATACGGCGTCGATGCCGACTGTCTCCACCCGTTCACGATGAAAAATCAGCAGTGCCCGGGCGCGGCGATCCGGGGACAGCGCACAGGGGCGGCAGTCCGCGGCGTTCCGCCAGCCGTCTGTGGCGATTTCCTCGATGCCTCCGGTGAAATGCAGCCATTCTCCCGCCTGTGTGATGCCGACCATCACTGGTGTATAGAGGCTCCTGTCCAGTGCGCGGAGCACCCCGGCTGCCGATTCCAGCGATACGCCGTATTCCGGCGAACAGCCGCCGAACAGCACCGCTATCTGTTTTGTTCTGTTCATTTTTCTTCCTCCTTTGTGGCAATCGGGGTGCCGGCCGGCAACGGATAACCGATTCGGCACCGATTGCGGTATAGGCGTTCGGCGGACAGGAACAGGCCGGTGGCCTTGTCCACCGTGCATCGCAGAATGTCCACCTCTTCAAAGACGGCGTCTCCTTCGCGGGTGTATCGCAGTCCTTCGCCGATCACCTGATAGGTCGGCCCCGGCTCCCGATCCGTCAGGACGCGTCCGATGATACGGCCTTCTTCAAAGGCGACGGCGATTTGAAACGAGGCCGTGGTGTCGTTGCGCACGCGCAGATCCAGCCAGCCCTCGGCCACCGTGGCGTCCACCCCGGCGGGCGCGTCGCTGGGCGGCTCGGGAAAATCCTTGACGCCGTGGCCGTGGCGTTCCACAATCGTCAGGGGCGTGTGCAGGAACATCCAGAACAGGAGATTGCTCAGCTGGCACAGGCCGCCCCCCTTTTCGGGCGTCAGCTTCCCGTTCACCACGGCCAGCCCGTCCTTATAGGGTGTGTGTTTATCCGCGTGCCGCACGAGCTGCCAGAAGGAAAAGGTTTCGCCGGGACGGATCACCAGTCTGTCCAGCGGCGCCGCGGCGAGCCGCAGGTTGAAAACCTTGTTTTCCTGGTAGACCATGTCAAAGCCGGTATCCCGGTTCATCAGCGGACAGCTCGTTTCAAACACCCTGTATGGCAGGAACGCCTCCGACCTGGCGGAGGCATAATGATTTTTGTCCAGCCTCATTTTCAAGTAGAAAAAAAACAGGCGCTGTTTTTGACGAAGCGGGAGCAGCCAGGGGATGATCTGCGTCAGACGTTTTCGTGCCATCGGACATCCTTCTCCTTTGCCGGGCAGACATAAAAAATTCCCGCCCGGTACGGTTAGTGTACCAAAGCGGGAGGCTGCAGATTTCCGTTTTCTATACGGATACTCATGAAATTATCTGAAGCAAATCATACATTTTTCTGACGAACCAGAGGCAGGGTCACGGTGAAGGCGATACTTTCGTCCGTGCTTTCGGCGGCAATTGTCCCGCCGTGCAGTTCGACGATTTCCTTGGCGATGGCCAGGCCGAGGCCCGCCCCGCCGGTGTCGCTGGTGCGGGAGGAGTCCAGCCGGAAAAACTGTTCAAAAATGCGGCTGAGCTTTTCAGGAGGAATCGTTTTGCCGCGGTTTTTGACCCGGACGACGGCTCTGCCGTCCTTCTGCGTCAGAGAAACCGCGATGGGGGTTCCCCTGTAGCTGTAGTTGACGGCGTTGCGAAACAGATTGTCAAAAACCCGTTCCAGCTTGGCGGGATCACAGACAAGCTGTATATCCGGCGCGATTTGTGCCTCCCAGGACAGCCCTTTTTCCGCCAGGATAGGTTGGAATTCATAGGTAATCTGCTCCAGCATCCGGGTCAGGCTGACCGTTTCCTCCTCCATGGTCAGATGCGACAGGCTGAAGCGGGTGATGTCGAAAAACTCGTTTATCAAGTCCTCCAGCCGATTCGCCTTATCCAGGGCGATGCCGGTGTACTTGGCCCGCAGCTCCGGCGAAATCTGCGGCTCGTCGCGCAGCAGCGTCAGATAACCGATAACGCTTGTCAGCGGGGTTTTCAGATCGTGGGCCAGATAGACAATCAAATCGTTCTTGCGCTGTTCGGCCTCCCTGGCGGTGCGGGCGTCGTTCAGGGCCTTTTCGCGTACCAGGTTCAATTCATTTTCCGTGTTTATCATGGCGGCGGGCAGCACGATCCGCTCATCGGTAGGGTTGGCCAGCCGTTCCGCGGCCTCCACCGTCTCATCCAGATAGCGCAGCGGCCGGGATATAAAATAGTAGGTGATGAGTATCCAGCCAGCCAGCGCGGGCAGGCCGGCGAAAAGCAGGATGTATTCCTTCACAAAATGCAGAACGCGATAGAGCGGATCTGTCTCCTGCCATATAAACCGGTTGCAGAATTGCCAAGCCCCCAGAACGAAAACGATAAGGCCGACGGCAAAGCCGATAACCGACAGAAAATACTGCAGCAGCAGCTGTCGCGACAGCTGGCTGCGGCGTTTATCCGCCTGCGCCGGGCGAGCGTTCCTATTCAATGGTGTACCCCACCCCCCAAACAGTTTTGATGAATTTCGGCTTACGGCTGGGCTCTTGCATTTTTTCACGCAGCCGGGCGATGTGGGCCATAACCGTGTTGTTGTTGTCCAGGTATTTCTCTCCCCACACCGCCTCGAACAGCTCCTCCGAGGAAACCACCTTCCCCCGGCGCTCACAGAGGGTCCAGAGGATATCGAATTCAATGGGCGTCAGGGACAGGTCTTTCCCATACAGACTGCATTTGCGGCTGTCACGGCAGATGTACAGCCCTGCGAAGTCAAACTCCCGCTTTTCCTCTTCCGCCGGATGCGCCACATTGTAGCGGGTATAGCGGCGAAGCTGCGTTTTGACCCGTGCCACCATCTCCAGCGGATTGAACGGCTTGGTGATGTAATCGTCCGCACCTAGGGTGAGCCCCATGATTTTGTCCATGTCCTCCACCTTGGCCGTGAGCATGAGGATCGGGAACATGTGCTTCTCACGGATTTTCTGGCAGAGGGTGAACCCGCTCATATCCGGCAGCATTACGTCCAGGACGGCGAGGGACAGCGCTTCCCGTTCCGTGCAGGCCAGCGCGTCCCCAGCCTTATAGAATTTGAAAACCTCATACCCCTCGTTCTTTAAATACAACTCCACCAAATCCGCGATTTCCTGCTCGTCGTCCACCACCAGTATGCGCTCGGCCATTTTATCAGCTCTTTTCTCGCGTTTGCTCCATTATAACAAATTCTCCCACGGGTTGTCATGCCCTATCCACACAAAATCCCGACGATTTTCGCATAACGGTGTGGGACAGGATATGGACCGGAGTACGGACGGTTCCTTGCCGTCCTCTTTTACGCCGATGCCGCGCAAAGAACGCCATATACGGATAAATCTCTTAAATTTCGCACAGACTATGGGCGGGGTGATGGTATGTCCTATGTCAATCCGAAAATCCGGCCGCAATTTGAGTCCCTGTCCATCGATTTAAAAAATGAAATCCTGTCCCGCGAGGTCCGTCTGGACAACCTGAACGACCTGATTGCCGTGCTCGAACAGATTGTTCAGGAGGGTGAATCCGCCTGAGGTTTTATGCCGGATGCGGAATACCGCCCGGAACCGTATGAACACACAGTTTCCGGGCGGTTTGCGCCGGTTGCGGATGCATCGTTTTTTATATATTTATATTTTTAGTTGACACATCAAGCCCTCTATGACATAATGAAAGCGCGCAGCGGCAGCCTGCCCTGCGCAATCATTTGCATGGGAGGAAGCCGATATGTGGGATAGAAACCGTCAGCTTTTGGATGGAGAATGGCAGTATAGCCTGCCCGGCGATGAGGAACATGCGGTTCCCCGGGAGGTCCCCGGCTCGTACCGCTGTGTCGGAGACTCCGTATACAGCCGCCGTTTTGTCTGGAACGGCGGCGAAGGCCGCTGGGATTTGTGCTTTGAGGGCATCGCCTATGAGGGTACGGTTTTTCTCAACGGGATACGGCTCGGCACAATGGAGCCGTATTCCTCTTACCGCTTTGACGTGACAGCCGTCCTGTGCGCGGGGGAAAACCGGCTTGAGGTGTCGCTTCAGGATATTACCGCCGTGTTCGGCCCCTCTCTCGGCTGGAGAAATTACAGCGGTATCATCCGGAGCGTGTTTCTGGAACAGAAACCGGCCATATTTATCGACGACGTATTCTTTCACTATACCTTCTCCGAAGCCTATCATGAGGCCCGCTGCATCGTGGATGTGCGCGCCGGGGGAATCGACGGAAAGGAGGAAGCGCGGCTGGAAGCGGCCCTCTCCCTGGAGGGGAAAACGCTCTCCGCGGCCTCGGTTTCCGCTTCGTCGGCAGCCGCGCTGACCTTTGACCTTCATGCGCCGCAGCTCTGGTCGCCGGAGCATCCGGTGCTGTATACCCTGCGTGTGGTATGCCGCGGTCCCCAAGGTGAGGACAGCTATACCTGCGCCGTGGGGTTCAAGGATTTCCAGGCGAACGGCGACCGCTTGACGCTCAACGGGAAGCCGCTCTTTCTCATGGGCGTGTGCCGTCATGAGCTGTGGGAGGACGACCAGGGGCATACCCTTTCGATGGAGCAGACGGAACAGGATATGCGGATGATAAAGGAAATGGGTGCCAACTTCGTGCGGCTGGTGCATTATCCGCAGGATCGCCGCGTTCTGGATATGGCGGACCGCATCGGGCTGCTGGTCAGCGAGGAGCCCGGTTTTTGGTGGTCCGACGTATCCGACAAAGAGCTGGCGCAGCGGGGTCTGGAGGTTCTGCGGAGAACCATCGAGAGGGATCGCAATCATGTGTCCGTGGCGTTCTGGCTGTCCTTCAACGAGTGCGTCCTCACGGTGGAGTTCCTCCGCGCCGCGGTGCAGCTTGCCCGCCGAACCGATCCGACCCGGCTGATTTCCGGCGCGAACTGCATGGACGTGAAGCTCACAAAGCAGCTGTTCGACGAAGCGGGCTGCGATTTTTATACCTTCCATCCTTACGGGGCGGATAAGGATCATGTCAGCTGCGGCGTGGATTCCGACAATCGATGGGACAGGCCGCTGCAATCCCTGGAAAACGTTTGCCGGGTTCTGAGCGGAAAGCCCGTAATCTTCACCGAATGGGGCGGCTTCTTTCATCTTGACGAGCCCCGGCGGCTGCAGGACTACTGCGCAGAGCTGTTCCGGCTGGCGGACAATGCGCCGGGAGAACCCGTCCTGGCGGGCGCCAGCTATTGGATTTGGGCGGATTATTATGAGGCCAACCGGGCGACGCCAGCCAGCGTGGAGGGCGTAACCATCGAAGGCTTGACGGATATGCGCAGGAACCCGCGAATCGGTTATCAGGTTCTGCGGGAGGCCATCGCCCGGCGAGCCTGTCCCCGGGAGCCCTATCCCGGCAGGGTGGAATGCTGCTCCCTGCCGGCAGGGGGCGGGGACTGCGTATCCCTGGAGCTGCCGGACGCCGGGTCGCCGGAGCAAAAGGCCCTATGGGAGGCGGCAAAGGAACGGTATATCCACTATATGCGTCTGCGTTTCTCCAAGGAGGTTACGCTCAAACGAGGGCCGGAGCTGCCCGGGGACTTGGAGCGGGTGGGTTCTCTGCCGATAGCGCTCCGAAAAGGGCCGCCGCTGGTGATAACGAAGGACGCGCCGCTTTCCTTCCAGGTGAACGCGGCGGCCGGCGGAATTTTGTTCATCGGCCAGACCTCGTTTACCGGCGGATATCCGCATGCCGGGACAAGAGGAGAGCCGGTGGGTGAGTATGTGCTGGAATTCGCGGACGGAACCCGTCAGAGTATTCCGCTGCGAAACGGATGGGAGGTGACGGCCGCCAGCTGCCTGTGCGGCGCGACGCGGACGGAGCCGTCGGCTCCCGGACTGCAAAAGGCGATGACCCTCGTATACGATCCCTCCTATGAGCTGTATACGGTGCAGCTGCTGCGCAGGAAACTGGATTCGCAGGCCGTGCTGAACCGCTGCACGCTGCACGTCACGTCCGACGATTATACGCTTTTGCTCTATGGGGCGGCCCTGGAGAAATAATAGAACGCACAGGCCCGATATCCGCCGCCGGATATCGGGCCTTTATTATGTGTCAATCCACGATATTGTGAATCAGGATATGTTTACGATACTCGCTCGGCGAATAATTGTAGAAGCGCTTGAATATCCGATTCAGGTAATTCAAGCTGGAAAAGCCGGTCCTTTCCACGATTTCAGTGATAGAATAGGTGCTTTCGATCAGCATTTGCTGCGCCCTGATAACACGAAGACGATTTAAGTACTGAATGAAGTTCTGACCCGTGACCTTCTTGAAAATTCGCGACAAATGGGAGTAACTGATTTTATATTGGACGCTGACGCTTTGGAGCGTGATGGGCTCCGCCAGATGCGCCTCCAGATATTTGGTGATATCCAGTATCGTCTTGACCCAGTATTCATTGATGCCGGAATCGTCGTATTCCGTGAGCCGGAAAATATCGTTGCGCGCCAGAAGCGCTATCAGCTCATACAGCTTCGCTTTCGCGTACAGCACATAACCGGTCTTTTTCTCTTCCATTTCCAGGGCGAGATCCCGGATCGTCGCGTCGATGCGCCGGTAAAGCGGCGATTCTCCCGGCCGTAGTACGCGGAACCCCGCATTGGCGGCGGAAGAGGATGAAATCTCAAGGCTTCTATACTCGCTGAGAAAGAGGTCCGTCTCAAATTGGATGATGTTCATATTGATAATCTGCGGGCCTTGATCGGTACTTTGATGGGGTACGTAGCTGTCGATAATCAGGATGGTTCCCGCTTTTAACAGAACGGTTTCCTTTTCAAACTCAAAAATCATCTGTCCGGAATAGAGGGTCACGATTTCAATGGCCCGATGGACGTGCATGGCGGCGGCGACATCCAGAACGTCCGAGCGGGAGTTCTGACACCGGAAAGGCAATTTTGTACTAAAAATATCCAATCCCTCTTCAATAGTTCTCATCGCTGAGGAGCGCCGGTATCCGGCGCTCACTTTCCCCCTTTAACCGGTAATATAGTGAAAAAACTGCAATTAGCCTCCGGATTTTTCTGGAAAAATATGTATAATATGTTTCACGCTGCCTTCAAAAGCTATTGCCATACTATCATACCATATCGGAAGGCGGCATACAACACACAAGCCGTCAGTCGTTCATTAAAAACAATTTGCACAAATATGTTCCAATAATTGCAAAAAAAGAAGTAGAAATTAAGCCGTGCAAAATGCTATTTTATAAATGGATTTCATATGACTTTTTAGTATTTTTATATGTTCCGCGCTTTTAGGAGGGCATGCTATGCGATCCATTGTTCAGGGATTTTGCCGCGTGTTGCCGGTTCTGGCCCTGTTGGCCGGGAGCCTCTTTCCCGGGCGGGCCGTGTCTGCAGCCGGAAGCTGGGAGAATGCGGCGATTGAAACCGCGGATTTGGGTGCCGCCTCTGAAATCGTGATCAACGCCTCGGAGTATACCGATGCCAGCGAGGGCGTTGCGCGTCTGGAGGCATATTACGGACAGGACGGCGTCCTGACGCCGGACACGGGCTATGTGGAGTGGAGCATACAGGTTCCCCGGGACGGCGCTTATCAAATCGGCGTCTCCTATTGCCCCTACGAAGGCAAATCCGCCGATGCGGAGCGGCAGCTCTGGTTGGACGGAGAGCCGGTTATGGGCAATGGTTCGTTTTTGCTGTCCCGGATTTGGAAGGACGACGGCGTAATCTCCCGCGATAACCGCGGCAACGATCTCTGCCCCGAGCAAATCGAGGTCCCGCAATGGCGGTTTCAGCTGGTACGGGATACGCAGAATATGCAGACGCAGCCTCTGACCGTGCGGCTTACGGCGGGGGAACACCGCCTGCGCCTGGTATCGCTGCGAGAGCCGGCGGTCATTTCCTCCGTCAGCCTGCTGCCTCCGGCTTCCACGCAGACCTATGCCGGGTACCGGGCGCAATATGCGGATGCACTGCCGGCGGAGGCGGAGCCTATCTATCTCGACGCGGAAACGCCGGATCGCAAATCCAGTCCGGTGCTGACGCCTTCCAGCGATCGATCATCGCCGCTAACCGAACCGCAGGATCCGGCAAAAGTGCGCTTGAACATTCTGGACGGCGCCAAATGGTGCGTGAACGGCCAATGGGTGGAATACGACTTTACGGTCGAGAAGGCGGGATTATATCAAATCTCATTTCGCTGGAGGCAAAACGACGCCCGCGGGCTGTTCGGAACGAGGGCGTTTTATATCGATGATGAGCTCCCGTTTCAGGAAATGGCAGCTGTGGAATTCCCCTATACCTCCGCCTGGAAAATCAGCAGCCTGTCCGTTGCGGACGGGGACTGCTGGTTCTACCTGGACGCGGGAGAACACACGCTTTGCATCGAAGCGGTGGTCGGCAGCATCAGCGACTTGTATGCCGAGGTCTACGAGTCGGTGCAGCGGCTAAACGTGCTGTACAGGGAAATCGTGATGATAACCGGCACACAGCCGGATATATACCGCGACTATGAGTTGAACAAGCTGCTTCCGGAGGTCGTCGCGCAGCTGGGAGAGGAAGCGGCGGTACTGGAAAAGGCCTCGCAAACCATGACGGCGGAGATCGGGCGCAGCAGCTATACCTCCATTTTGGATACGGCGGCATATCAGCTCCGCGAGATGCACGCGAAACCCCACAAAATCCCCGAAAAATTATCCGGCCTGAATTCGTACATCGCCTCGCTGGGAACATGGCTTCTGAATGTCAAAAACAACCCGCTGGATATGGACTTTATTGTGATCGCCCCCCAAAGGCAGGAGGATCGGCGGGCTGAGGCGGGCTTCTTCTCCCGCCTGCTTTTTGAGATCAGGGCCTTCGCCGCCTCTTTTATAGAGGATTACAGCGTGGTCGGCAGCAGCGTGAACGCCGAAACGACGATAGAGATTTGGATGAACTCCGGCCGGGATCAGGCGCAGATTTTGAAAAGCATGATCGAATCGGACTTTACCCCGCGTTCCGGGATAGGCGTAGAGGTCAAGGTGGTCCCGGGGGCGCTGCTGCAGGCCACGGTCGCCGGTATAGGGCCGGACGTGGCTCTGACCGTGGGGCAGGGGGATCCGGTCAACTACGCGCTGCGCGGCGCTGCGTACGATTTGAGCCGGTTCGAGGATTCGGACGGGGTGCTGGAGCGTTTTTACGAGGCGGCGGTCACGCCGCTGCGTCTGAACGGAAGCGTGTACGCCCTGCCGGAAACCATGACCTTCCCCATGCTGTTTTACCGGATAGACATCCTGGAGGAATTGGGCATCGCCGTTCCGCAGACATGGGAGGAGATGTATTCCCTTCTGCCGGTGTTGCAGCGGCGCCATATGAACTTCGGCATCCCCACCAGCAACCCCACCACCAACGCCAGCGTGGCCATGACGACCTTCGGCATGTTCCTTTATCAAAACGGCGGCGCCTTTTATACCGATGACGGCAGGGAATCCATGCTGGGAACCGACATCGCCGTCAATACGATGCGGCAATGGACGGAGCTGTATACCAATTACCGTCTGGACGACGTCTATGATTTTGCCAGCCGGTTCCGCTCGGGGGAAATGCCGATCGGCATCGCGGAGTATACGACTTATAACGTGCTCACGGCCTTTGCGCCGGAAATCCGCAATCAATGGACCTTCACGACGGTTCCCGGCACCGTACGGGATGATGGGACCCTGGACAAAACGGTGCCGTCGTCGATAGCCGCCAGCATGATCCTGGGGGCGACCGATAAGCCGCGGGAGGCATGGGAGTTCCTCAAATGGTGGACCTCCGACACGGTTCAAACCACCTTCGGCCGCCGTCTTGAAACCCTGCTGGGCGAGACCGGCCGGTATCCGTCGGCCAATAAGGCCGCCATGGAACGCATGCCGTGGACGGTGGGGGAGATCAAAGAGCTGTCTGAGCAGCTGCAAAGCGTCCGCGGCATCCCCGAGGTCGCCGGCGGTTATTTTACCTGGAGGCATCTGGACAACGCCTTTCGTGCGGTCCTCAACGACGGGGCCGATCCCCGCGATACGATGCTGGAATATTACCGGGTAATCAACCAGGAAATCCGCATCAAGCGTGAAGAATTCAACTTGGATGGATGAAGATGACCGCGAGGAGGCGATGAGGTGCGCACAAAAACACTTGCAGGGGATACGGTCCGGCGCTGGATGATCCAGGAAGGAAAACGAGCGCGGCGCAACAGGGCGGCGTATGTTTTTATCACGCCATTCTTTCTGCTTTTTATTGTTTTCACGGTGCTGCCGGTGCTGATGTCGATTTTTTACAGCTTTACGGATTACAACATGCTGGAGGCGCCGGATTGGGTGGGAGTCTCCAATTATGTACGGCTGGCGGTGAAGGACGATATTTTCCTCAAAGCCGTGAAAAACACCTTGATTTTCGCCGTTATCACCGGCCCGGCCGGATATCTCCTCAGCCTGCTGGTGGCGTGGTTTATCAACGAACTCCCTCAGAGGCTGCGGGCGGTGATGGTCGTCCTATTTTATGTGCCGTCCATATCCGGAAACGCCTATCTTGTCTGGAAAATCATGTTCAGCAGCGACGCTACCGGCTACATAAACGGCCTTCTTATCCGCTTATCGCTCATCAACGATCCGATCCACTGGCTGCAGGATCCGCACTATATGCTGGGCGTCGTGATTGCTGTTTCTCTCTGGATGAGCCTGGGCACGGCGTTCCTGTCGTTCGTGGCCGGTTTTCAGGGGGTGGACCGCTCGCTGTATGAGGCGGGCGCCATCGACGGCGTACGCAACCGCTGGC
>CAKTXU010000009.1 GCA_934630995.1 uncultured Eubacteriales bacterium | reverse complement strand
ACAGGTGCCATTTCCCCTGCCAGAAGCAGAGGCCGTTGGGGTCGTTGAAGGTGCTCTCCGGCGCGCAGAAATGATAGATTGGAAAGTACGGATTAAGGACCTGCTCACGGCGGCGGGCCGCCGCGTAAGCCGTATAGGGATGCGCCGCCAGTTGGGCCTCTCTTTCGGCGGGATCTGCTGAAAAGTTCGCATGGACGTCTGCCTGCTGCATGATCGCTCATCCTTTCTATAGCGCGGTGGACTCCAAATCCAACCGCTTGATGATGTCCTCCTGAATGGCGGGGGACAGGTCGAGAAAATTGACAAAGGTGCCGTGAATCCGCATGATATAAACGCCGCTGGGGGCATATTTTTCCGGTTCGGCCAATACCTTGCACAGGGTGTCGGGGGTGGTGACGTTGACATACAGGTAGAAGGGAGAGACGCCCTTGTTCAGGTCGTTGAAGAAGAGCGGAGCGATGACCCGCCGGGCAAACAGCGCCCCTCGCGCGTCGCTGCTCTCCGCCCGAAAATATTTCGGGTCGATGCCGAAATGGGAAGCATAGCCGCCCCGGAACCGCTCATACGGGAGGCGCAGCCCGGACAGTACCCGGAATCCCAGCCCCGTACCGGCCTCCCCGTACAGGGGATCCACCCCATAGCCCAGCATCTCCCGGGCCCTCCGTCCGTCGGGCGTGGCGCCCACCCAATAGCCATACAGCAGATGGGTGGAGGGACTGCTCCAGTCCGGCCGGAAGGGATTTCCCAGATAGTTTTTCCGGGAACCCACCAAATCGGAGACAATTTCCGCGATGCGGCGCGCCTCCTCGTCCACCTCGGGTATGTTGTTGCCGAATTTCGGGCAGGAGAGTACATACTGCCGCAGCTCTTCATCCCCTTCAAAATCGGTCAGCAGGGCCTTTTGCAGCCTGCCGATATCCTGAGGCCGCTCCCGCAGGAGGTGATCCACCGCCACAAAGGAGTCAGCCAGCACCGACAGGCCGTGGATCAGGCAGCCGCTGCCGTTGTATTTCGTGCCCTGCTCCCGGGTATCCCGGAGATCGATACCGCTTTCCAGCCCACCCATAAACGCGCTGAGAAAGGGCACCGGCAGATGAGAAACCGCTTCGGAAGCGCCATTGGCGGCTCGAACCATCTCGTCCACAAAAAAGGCGGCGTTTTCATAAAAGCGTTCCCGCAGGCGGGGCAGCACGTCGGCAAAATTCTCCCTCACCACACCGCCTATTTCCTCCCCGGTCAGGGCGGAGCGGCCGCCGTGCAGGGTAAGCTCCAGGATTTTGGCCAGATTGAGCCAGCTGTTGGTCGTGTTGCCGTTATCCTTGCCCATAATCAGCGGCTCCTGGCAGCCGGCCACCGCATAATCAGGCAGATCCTCCCTTTCCACCCCGGCCCGCTCCAGCACCTGGAACAGGGCGTCGTCGTTGAAAAGGGACGGGGTCAGACAGCCGGGGGTAAAAAAGAAACGGCCGAGACTTTCATACAGTGCCGCGGGGGTGCCCCTGTGCAGCTTAACGGATAGGATTGGCTGGGGAAGATTCATATCGTAAAAAGCGTCCAGCAGGGCATAGGTGGTTTCATTGGTCAGATCCTGTCCGTTATTGTCCTTGCCGCCGACTAAAATGTTCTGAGAGATGGCCCAGCTGCGATCTCCCACATTATAGAAAACCAGAAAATGCTTGAACAGAGCGGCGGCCATCTCCCTGTCGGTGCCGTCCATCCGGCGGTACGGCTCAAACAGCCGGTCGGCGTTGCCCACCGAAAGGGCGAAGGGGTTGGGCGCTTGCTCCAGGCACATGACCTCCCACAGGATCAGGTACGCCTGCATGGCCTCGTAGAGGGAGCGGGCACCCTGCTCCGGCACCCGGCGCAGGGTGCTTTCCATCAGTTCCAAACGGGCGGCCCGGCGAGGCTCCGCCTCCTTCCTCATGGCGGCGGCCAAATCGGCATAGCGGGCGGCGAGAAGCACGGCCCCTTCCAGGGCGGTTTTCATGGCCTGATATTGATCTATCCGTTTTTCTTCCGTCTCCGCCGCGAGACGGCGATCTATTTCCTCCAGCAGCGGGCGGACGCCGCCGGCGAGGGCGGGCCGGAAATCAGGGATGAGGTGCCCGGTGACCTGTTCGAAGAAAAAAGCCGCCTCCTTCGTATATCCGGCGAATTCCTCCGCCACGGCGTTCAGCGATTTCACGTATGCCGTCTGTTTGGTGGCGGTACATACGGCGTCAATGCGTTCCCGGGTGAACGCCCCTCCGGGTTCGATGTCATCAAATACGGCGGTGGGATCGCAATAGCCGGAGAAGGTCTCCACCTGAAAGGCGGGATTTATCAGGGCGTAGCTGCGGGCGAAGGCATCGCTCTGACTGCCGGCAAAAACCGCGTGCTCGCTGATGGAAAGGGGCAGCCGCTGTAAAACGGCACGCAGGGATTGGGCGGCGCGGCGCACAGGGGGTAAATCCGCGTACGCCGCCTCGGTTTGAGAGGCGATTTCTCTGGCCAGGAACCAGCCGTCCAGGCGCTGCCGGCTCCTCTCCTCCCGAAAAAGCTCTTTGGCCTGCTGCGTGATCTCCTCGGGGGTATACAATACGCCGACGGATTGGACAGACTTGACAGACATAAGATGACACCCTTTCCAAAAAATGCTTTTTATCAGGTTCGCAGGACGGTCAGGCCGTTATCCCGCAGAATAGCGGCAAACCGGGCCGCCTGCGCATTGCCGACGAAGGCCTCCTCCCCCATGACATACTGCATGCCGCACTGGGCCCATTTGTCCCGGCCGTATTCGAGATAGGGGAGCAGCTCCACCGTCAGCCCGCCGGGAAGGCTCACGCCGCCATCCGCTGCCGCGCCTTTGAAGAAGGCGGCAAAGGCGGCGGCGTCCTCCTCTCCGGCGTTGAAGCCGCCGATGAGGGGGATGCGCACCGCGACCTGTTCCCGCTCCGCCAGGGCCGCCTGAAAATTCTTTCGAATCTGCTCCAGACCGGGGCCCACCACCTCCCGGTGACGACGGGGGTCATAATGCTTGACATCCAGAATGAGATGCCCGAGAAAGGGAAAGAGTGTGGGTAGGCGGGGATGGGTGCCGTTGGTCTCTATGGCGGTGTGGACGCCGCGGCCATGAAGCGCCCGCAGCAGGCTGGAAAGGGCATCCCATTGCAGGGTGGGCTCCCCGCCGGTAAAGGTAACGCCGCCGCCGTCGAAAAACAAAGGGCGGCAGCGCTCGGCTTCCTCCAGCACCTCTTCCTCCGGAATGGGCGTGCCGGTCAGCCGTATGCCGCTGCCCGGCATTTGGGTGCAGGGATATGTACCACAGTTCCGGCAGACTTCCCGGTTCAGCGCGGCGGCGGAAATCGCCCCATAGGGACAGGCGTCCGGGCGCAGACGAGCGGCATCCGTCACCAGAAGGCTGCCCAGCGGTGCCATGCTTTCGGGATTGGAGCACCAGGGGCAATGCAGGTTACAGCCCTGAAGATGGTAGACCAGCCGGTTGCCCGGTCCGTCCTGAGAGTAATTGAAACCCTTTTGCAGCAATCGAAGCACGGGCGAACCTCCTTTTTTCTTCAGTATAACACCTCTTTTTATTTTGTCAATCGATTTGACAAAATAAACCTTTTCTCCTCACTGTTGCCTTTTTTAGAGACGCAATCCATAGCGGGCTGGAGGGGATAAAGCGGTAAAACTTTCAAATTTTAGGCGGGAGGGCAGGCCGATAAAAGGGAATTCGGGGCTTTCATAGACGGAGAACCGAGGATTTCTGAGAAAGGCGGCGGAGAACCGCTTTATTCCGCGCTTCCCTTGCAATCCGGGAAGCCGCGGAGTATACTCATTCCATAAGGACAAGCGCCGGACGGAGGACACAGGAGAAAGGATTGCCCATTATGAAAACCGCGACCCGCAATGCAGACTATACCAAGGAATACAACCGCAAGCTGGTGCTGCGGATGCTGCTCAGAGAGCGGCTTTCCCGGGCGGAGCTGGCGCGGAAGACGGGGCTGACACGGGCGGCGATGTCGGTTATCGTGGACGATTTGCTGGCCCAGGGAATGCTGGTGGAACTGCCCGTTGAAGGCAGCGCCGGCAAGGGCCGGGCGCCCAACCCCCTCGCGCTGCGGGAGGACGCCCGCCTGGCGGTCGGGGTCTATCTCTGCCGCGACAGCTGTCAGGTGGGGCTGGTCAATCTCGCGGGCCGGAGTGAACGGCGGCTGATACTTCATCGGGAGGAAATCCAGGACGGTGAAGCGGGACTGGCGCGGATCGCGGCCTGTGTGGAGGAGATTCTGGCCGAAAGGGAGACGGACAGAAGCCGGCTGCTGGGAATCGGCGTCAGCTGCCCCGGACCGGGGGATCCGGAGGCAGGCACACTGCTGGACCCGCCCGGCTTCGACGGATGGCATTACCTGCCCGTCGCCTCCCTCCTCCGGGAAAAAACGGGGCTTCCCGTCCGGTTGGAAAACAATGCCTACAGCCTGGCCGTCAAGGAAAAAAACTACGGTGAAGCGAGACAGCTGGAGGAATTCATGCTGCTGTTGGTGGACACCGGCGTGGGCAGCGGGCTGATCACCCATGGACGGCTATATGCGGGCAGCCACGGCCTTTCAGGGGAAATCGGGCACACCTCCATCGATTTTCAAGGAGATCCCTGCCCTTGCGGCGGCCGCGGCTGCCTGGATTTGTACGCGGCTATTCCCCACCTGCTGCGGCGCTACGGCCTGCCGTATGCCGCGTGGCCCGACGTGGTCCGCCGGGCGCGGGAGGGGGAGAAGGATGCCGCCGCGATCCTGGCAAGGGAGGCGGAGGTTCTGTCTATCGGCATTCTCAACGCGGTCAATTTTCTGGACATGGAGGCAGTCCTCCTGGACGGGGACATCCTCATGGCCTACGATCTCCTCAAGGGGCCCATCGAAGAGGCGGTCAACAGGGCTGGGCTCGCCCGGCGGGACCGCCGGATACAAATCCTCTCCGCCAGCCGCGATGCGGATCACCGCGTCACCGCCGCCGCCAACATTTTCTTTGAGAGGTTTTTAACCCCCGGTTTGGGACTGTAAAGAAGGTATAAAAATGCGATATTTTACAAGAGAGTTATACGCCGAAATGCAGCAGGCCTTTGACTCTCAGGACTTTCAAAGCAAATGGGACGCGGCCTGCCGCAGGGAAGCGGCGGATAGGCGCGCCGCCCGTCCGTTCATGGACGAGATTTTGGCATATTACGTGGATTTAGGCTGGCATGATACCTATATCGATGAAATCCACGTTTTTGAGGGCGACGCTACGGTTCAATTCCTGATCAGGGAAGCCGCTGCGGATATATGTTTGCTCTTTTGCGGCGTAACCGGATTCATAAACAGTACGGACAGCGTAAATGTTTGTTGGCTGTACGATGAGTTTCGCAGATTGGACAACGGGAATTTCCAGTGGGATGTTCTGATGGCCAATGGAGAAATATCCATTTGTTTTCAGAAATTAGAGGTGTCTGTCGAGCGCAAGTCCTATATTCCTCAGCTTTTGGAAGAAATCTGCTATGAAAATGCATGCCGGAATCTGGCTGACTACCAAAAACAAATTTTGGAAATGTATCAGGGGGACAAAGCCAAGCTGTATAAATTCAAAGCATTCCTGAAATCCACCTATAACCGGGAGGATATCCTGAAACGCAGAATTACCAGCGCCATTAGCAGTGTCGCCGTTTACAGCAGGGGTAAAGGACTGACGGATATCGAAAGAAAAATCCAAGCCCTACAGACGCTTGTAATCGCTTTGAATGAGATGTTCTGTCAAGAGAATGCCCCTTGGGCACCCGGTGCGTCTATGAATATCAATTCGGCTGGATCGGATTGCTTTCCGCATTTATGGGCACTTACAAAAGAGGTCGGTTCTCCTATACTGCGGGCTCTGATACAGGAGATCGTGATGGAAAGCCCGAGGGATACAGAAACCTTATTTGCCGTTATCGGGCAATTTGCCCAGGAACGCGACATACCTATAGAAGCGCTGTATGGTGAAGCGGATGGTTCGCTAACGCGGTATTTCATGAAGCATATGGAGGAATTGGCGGGCTGAGTACAGACGGATTATTCCATGCTATAGGGGCCAAAAACTTATTCCGTTACGCGATGGTCTGAAATACTACAGTTCATAAAGGCCATAGAATCCCCATAGACGCCCTATGAGTTTTCTCTTTCATATGGTGACGTATCCTTTTATTACTGCAAGAAGACCAAAGCCGTTAGTTTAACGGCTTTGGTCTTCTTGCAGTAATTATTGGAGGGGCGTTTCCCGATAGCTTCACAGCGCCGAGGACGTTTTATTTGGCTTTCTTCCGTTTTTTGAGGACAATCGCCGTCACGGTGCCCGCGGCGATGAGCACCACGATTCCGGCGGTGACGGCATACAGGATCCAGCTGCCGCGGCTGCCGCCCCCTGTAGAGTGGGACGAGGCTCCGGCGGGCCCGCTGGTATCCGCGGCGCCGGTGCCGGTCAGGCGGTAGGCTTGGGGCTCCAGGGGCTCCCCGTCCACGTCATAGCTCTTTTCCTTGGAGAAATTGACCGTCACCTGCAGGCCGGAGGAAAAGGCGGTGCGCTGCACCATGCCGTCCTCCGACAGGAATTCATGGGAAAGCATCTCGTCGTAGGCCACCTTTTCGGTCACCTGATTGAGGGTTTTGATCCGGTCGATCATGGTATCGAAATAGGAGGAGTACACGTGGGTCTTGGCGTATTTGGGCAGGAACATGCCGTGCTCGCCGTAGAGCATGGTGTACAGATCGCAATAGCGGTTCATTGCGGTGTTTGACAGCTCGCCGTATTCCCAATGCCAATAGGTGGCCCCGCAGTCATGGAATACCAGCTGCCACAGGGGGATTTTCTCCGCCTCGTTGGGGAAATTCTCCGACATGGGGCGGTTGTCGATGAGCAGGTAGCCGTAGCCTTGGAGGGCCAGCAGATCGATGGAGCCCTCAAAGCTGTTGACATAGGGCACCAGGTATTCGGCGTTGCCCTCGGTGTGGGCGTCGATGCCGTAGGTTTCGGTCAGGTATTTCATGGCGTCCCGTTTGATTTCATAGGTTTGGGTGCGGTTGCAGGGATGCTTGGGATCGCCGCACTGGCCCTCTCCCATGGGGCTGGTGGCCAGGGTGTCGTACATCCGGGACTTGGCCGGGTAAATTTCATAGGGAAACAAATCGTACATGAAATCGATATAGGGGATATTGACGGTGGGACAGAGCACCCGGGCGGTGAATTCATCCCGGATGAGCCAAATCCGCTGATTGCCGTTGCCGTCCACGCTGATGTAATCGTCGGCAAACTCCGCATAGCCGGCGGGCCGGATAATGTCGGGATAGTCCCCCAGCACCGACTCCCGGGCAAATTCATAATCATACAGCAAATATTCCGGGTATTGCGCCTTGATCTGCTCAAAGAGGCCGTCGTCGATGAGCTCTTGAAGGGAGCAGCCGGCATAGCCCTTCTCCGCGTCACGGACGCCGTTGACCTTGACCATAATGTTGGTGATCCCGGCCTCCTTCATCCGGGCGAAGAAATCCAGCACCGACCGTTTATCGATGCCCAAATCCACCCGATGGGCGCCGGTGGACTGGCGCACCACGGGATTCGCCGCAGCCTTTTCCTCATAGGTGACCAGGAAGCCCTTTTCAGCGGCGATTTTCCGGTATTCCTTGGCCAGATTGACATAGCTGCCGTTCTCCAGGAAGCGGAAGCGCACCTGCCTATCCTCCGACCAGCGGTATTTATCCCCCTCAAAGGCAACCTGGGGGAGATAGCCCGCCTTTGAGCCGATGTCGCACAGGGGATAGAGGGTCCCGGCCAGGACGGGGGTATCCACGATTTCCAGATAGCCGCCGTTTTCCCCGTCGTCCGCGCCGATAAAGGCCATGGACAATCCCACATTATAATAGAATTCTCCCAGAGCCAGCTTTTTGTTGATGTCGCTGTTCAGATCGAAGGGGGAGAGATAGGCGCCGCTGTTGTTGGGCAGGGCCCACTTCAGGCTGTCGCTGCCGTTGTGGAAGGTGGCAGGAAAGAGCAGACGGCCGGCGAAATCGTCCTCCGGGGAGGCGGCGCTCACCGTATAGACCAGATCCTCCCCGTCGAAGGCGATCCGGCCCTGGAAGGCAGGCTGTCCCGCGGCCTGGCGGAAGGCGGAATTGACCTGGAAGGTCAGGGCGGCGCCGCTGTTCTTCACATCGGACAGCACCACCCCTTCGCCGGATCCGCCCAGGGCCACCATGGCGATTTTCTCAATATAGATTTTCCCCGCGGTGCGCTCCCCGCCCGCCAGCACGTCCACGGTGATATTGGCGAAGGCCGTGTGCTCCTGAAAGGCCGCCTCGCTGAGCTCCATCGTCAACGTGTGGGTGCCGCTTTCCGTACCCCGGCAGATATAGGTATCCCCCCGCTCGGTACCCAGATAGTTCTGATGGCCGCTTTTGAAGTCATAGTGGTTGGTCCGGAAGCCCACGGTGATATCCAGACCGAAATCAGCGGCCTCCTCGGCGGTATAGGTGACCTCGATCCGGTAATTGCCCCGCACAACCTTATTGCCCGGGGTTACGGTGGCCACCTGGCCGCCCTGAAAATCTCCGTTCAAATCGAAGAGGACGGTGCCCTCGTCCGCCCGGGGGTTGTTCCTGTCGGTGACCGCCCCGGCCCGTGTCCAATACCCCGTATCGGTCAGGGGTACCGGAGGGATTTCGGTATCCTGCGGCGGCGCGGCGGCGTACTGGGTCCAAATCCGGCCGGTGCGTTTGTCATAGACCTTGCCCAGGCCGGTGGCGGCATCCAGGCCGAACAGCAGGCTGCCGCTTTCCAGCAGCTCCAGCCCCTGCAGAGCGGCAGGCGCCTCCTCTGCCCGAACAATAGGCAGAGGGGTGAGTCCTGTCGCGGCCAACAGCACCACGGCGCTCAGGGCCGCCAGAAGGCGTCCCGCCGGGCGGCGGCTCATCTTTCTCCTCATCAGACCCTCTCCCTTTCCGTTACTTCTATGAGTCCCAGGGAATACCAGCCGTCCCGCGTCTCCTCCATGGGGAGGGCAACCGGGCAATCCCGCCCGTCACGAACCGACACGGCCAGCGTATAGACGCCGCCGGGCATTTCCGCGGGCAGGGGCAGCACGCTGCGGATACGCATGGGGCGTTCCTCGGTTATCCACCAGAGAGGAACGGCGGTCTCCCGGACCCGGCCCCACGTCCGGCCGGCCCCATCCAGCAGACAGAGCTCCCAGCCGTAATCGCCCCACAGCCGGCCCACGCCCCGGTTTTCCACCGTGCAGGCCACCGGCAGGGCCCCGCCCGCCGGGATGCTCCCGGGCGCCTCCGTCCGGGAGGGCAATAACCGGTAGCCCATGCGCCTAAGGCCGTGATCGACCACATCCGGCCGGAGCTCATAGAATGTCACGCTGTCCCAAGGCATCATCATGTAATTGGGATGGAGCAGCAGCGCTTCCTCCAGGGCGTCCTCCAGATGGTAGCCGCGCAGGCCCTCCTCGCTGATCCCCTGGTTGTAATCGATGAAAAACTCGGCCGCCATAGGCAGGTTGCAGTCCCGGCGGAAGGCCTCCTCCATCAGCCGCGCGTCCCAGAGCTTGACCGCGCCGCCCACGCCGTTGCGCCGGAAGGAGATCGTATCCCGGGCCAGGGCGCGGTCAAAGCCGGACCAATACAAAAACTCCTCATAGGAGGCGGGGGCGGTCACGGGCGGGTTCATCTCCCGCCGCCACTCGTAGGAGGAGGAGAGCAGCAGGGGCTTGCAGCCGCCGAACACGCCGTCCCATATCTCCAGAAGGCGGCGCAGGGCCAGCACCCGGCGGGCATAATCTCCGTATTCATAGCCGGAATGCCACTCGCCCCATTCGCCGTAGCCCATCAAATCCACGGTTTCCAGGGCTTCCAGTCCGGCGTAACGGTCCCGCAGGGCCTCCAGGAACAGTCCCAGCCGCTCCTGGTAGGCGGGATGGAGGTAATCGGGGTAGCGCATGGCGACACCGTAGCCCTGCTTCTCCTGATACGGCACCCCGTATTTGTCGAAGAGATAGGGAGGAACCCCCTCCCCGCTGCCGTTATAGATCATCGGCTCGGTGGAAATGCGGAAATTAAGACGCTTGCCCAGCCCCGTCCATTTTTCGATAGAGGCGTCCAGGGCATCCCAGCAATACCGCCCTTCCTCCGGCTCCAGGTGGTTCCATTGGGAGAGCAGGGCCACACAATCCAGCTTTTCATAGTGATCCGGCTCGTTGACATCCCTGTGGCCGGGGATAATGGAATGGTGGATGAGCCACCCCATACCGGGATTGCTCAGGACCCGGCCGTCGTCCTCCCGATAAAAAACGCTCATAGCTTGCTCCTTTCCGTTCGTTTATTTACCAGCAGCATCGATTGACAAGGCAAAACCGCGCAGAGGATTGCAAGTGCTTTTTCGTCGGTCAAGGAAGAGGACGCCGCAAGCATGGATAAATTTGGCCTTGACGGACTACCAGATGCCGTCCAGCGCGTGAAACTCCACCAGGAGCACCGGCACCTCCTTGTCCGCCGTCAGAGACAGGGCCTTGGTACGATATGCGAACCCGTATTCCTCGGTATAGCTGAACCGGCCGTCGTTGCAGAAGATTTCCAGGCTGTCCGCGTCCACCAGGAAGCGCAGCTTGATTTTGCCGTCCACGGGCGGGATACGGAGCTCGCCGGCGACGCCGCCGCCGTCCGTAGAATACAGGGTCTGGTCCTCGGGCATATAGGCCAGGGTTTTATCCATGAGATTGAAATTGATGCGCCTGGCCCGGGTGGCGCCGATATCCAGCTCCACCGTCATATCGAAGCAGGGGGCATAGAACCCTTCCAGGGGGTTGCCGCCGGTGCCAGCGGTCCTGTCCCGCCGGACAATGGTGTTTTTATACAGGGCGGCAATCTCCTCGATCGGGCTGCGCACCACCCGCAGCCCTTCCGGGAACCGCTTAAGCGTCAGGGTGGTGGGAAAGGTGGCCGCATGGCGCCACGGCGTGGTCGGGACGCTGCTTCCGTTCCAGCAATCCAGCCAGTAAATGGACACCGTGCGCTCATCCGGCAGGCCGAAAAAGGTCTGGCCCGCGTAGATGTCCTTTCCGCCCGCCAGCTTTTCCCCGGGCTCTTCCGTCACGGTGAAGGTTTCCCCGTCGAATTCCCCGATGAAATATTTGGTGCTGGCGCTCTGCAAAATCCAGTAAAGGCGATCGCTCCCCTCCAGCCGGAGGGGATACATATCCGGGCATTCGCGGAAGTCCGGGGCGGTGAAGGTGGAGCGGAGGGTCCAGGCTTTGAGATCCGGCGAGGTGAAGAATTCCATCGTTTCCCCGCCGTCCGCGGTCAAATGCTCCCGGAAGGCCACCATCACCCATCGTCCGCTCTCCTCATGCCAGAACACCTTGGGATCCCGCTGGTGCGCCACCACCGTCCCCGGCGCCGGATCCGCGATGGTGACCACCGGGTTCTCCGCATAGTCCACAAAGGTGCGACCCTTGTCCACGGAAATGGCCAGGCACTGGCCGCGCAAGGTGTCGGTATACACCAAAATATACGCGCCGGCGCCGAACCCGGCGGTGTTTTTTTCATCCACCACCGCCGTGCCGGAAAAGGCCGCGCCCGCACAATTCTCCCCTGCCTGCAGAAGATTGTGCCGCTGCGTCCAATGCAGCAAATCCGGACTGGTGGCATAGCCCCAGCCGATTTCATCGCTGAATTCCCAATCCAGCGCTTTCGTCCGCTGATAGGCCATATGATACAGACCATCGGCATACCAGACGCCGTTGATGTCGTTCATCCAGCCGGATTGGGGGGAATAATGAAACTGATTCCGATAGCGCTCGTTATACAGTTCTCCGGTGTAGGTTGTCTCCCATATATCCATGGTTTCCTCCTCCTGCGCGTCTGCGGGCCGGGAGGAAGCAGCCGGTGAGCCGGATTGTGACGAGACGGGAAGCTCAGGCCCGGCACAGCCGCTCAGCAGCAGACCCGTTCCGGCGGCCGCTGATATAGCGCGGACAAATTTCATCAGACGTTTCCTTTTCATGTCATTCGTCCTTCTCGAACACCACGGCCCTGTCGCTGGCCCGCAGTATCTCCCGCCGGTACTGCAGGGGAGTGGTGCCGATCTTCTCCTTGAAGGCGGCGATGAAATTGGCGGTGTTTTTATAGCCGCACAGACCGGCGATCTCATTGATGGACAGGTTGGTTTCCTTAAGATATTTTTTAGCCGCGGCGATGCGGGTGTTGATCAGGTACTGGTTGAGGGACACGTCGTTGCGCTCCCGGAAGACGTGGCGCAGCCGGTCATAGCTGTAGCCCAGGCTCTCGCTGAGGAGAACAAAATCGATGGGCTGATGGTACATCTTCTGGATATACTCCTCCATGTACTTGATGACGTTGGATTTCTTCTGACGCTTATCCACCAGCCGCCGGATGGCCAGCAGCAGCTCCTGCAGCAGCACATTCAGGTATTCCAGATAATAGGGGCCCTTGCTGACGGTTTCGGCGTAAATTTGATTGAGGATGTTGTACACCGGCTTGTTGCTGCCGTTTTTATCCACCAGGACATTTTTTTCGATGGGCGGCATGGTGGAATCCTCCATACGGAAATTGCAGAACAGGACGCTGCCCGCAACCTGGGAGGCTTCGTCGTGATCCGTACCGGCGGGAATCAGGGCGACACTGCCCGGCTCAAAATTGAAGGTTTCCCCCTGGATGGTGGTGGTTCCCGCCCCGCTGATGTAATACACCACCTCAAAGCCCTCGTGACGCTGAGGCAGCACATAGTGCCGGGGCTGATGGACGTGCTGTTCGCACTCGATGACGGTGCATTTCATATGGCTCCTCCCGCCTTTCCGCATGCTCCCGGGTCAATGCTTCTTTTTCAGCCGCAGCAGCGCGATGGCGCCTCCGGCCAGGACGGCGCCCACGCCCGCGCCGATGGCGACATACGCCCACAGGGGCAGGCCTTCAGCGGGTTCCGGCGTCCCGCCGGTGGCGCCCGTCCCGGTGGGATCAATGGGCCTGCCGCCGCTTTTCTCCACCGTGTAGCCCATGGGGGCCAGCTCCTGCCCGTCGATGGTATAGCTCTTCTCCCGGGAGAAGTTGACCGTCACCTGCAGGCCGGAGGAAAAGACGGTGCGCTGCACCTTGCCGTCGTCGCTGAGGAACCGATGATCGGCGAGCTCATCGGTTCCCGCCTCCAGCAGCACGGTGTTGAGCTTCTTTATCCGCTCCAGCATGGTCTTGAAGTAGCTGGAGCCCAGGTGGGTTTTGGAATAGAAGGGGCCGAACATGCCCCGCTCGCCGTAGAGCAGGCTGAACAAATCGCAGTATTCGTTGCGCTCGGCGGCGTCCAGGGAGCCGAATTCCCAGTGCCAATAGGTGCCGCCGCAGTCGTGGAAAACCAGCTGCCACAGGGGGATCCGCTCCGCCTCGTTGGCGATGCCGTTCTCCCGGGTCATCATGTCGGTGGGATTGCCGACACCGGTGATATTCATAAAGCCCAGGGAGCCTTCGAAGCTGGTGCAGTAGGGCACCAGATATTCGGCCGTGCCCTCGGTGTGGGCGTCCATGCCCTTGTCCACCACGTATTTGACCAAATCCCGCTTGGAATTGTAGGTATCGGTCCGATCAAAGGGGTGGTTATGGTCATAGCACTGGCCCTCCGCCAGATTGCAGGTGGCCAGGACGTCGTACATTTTGATATGGGTGGGGTAGACGTCCAGGGGACGGCGCTGCAGCCAGTAATCCACATAGGCCTTGTTGACGCTCTGACAGAGGATGTTGGCGGACACGCCGGTGATGTCGGTCCAGCCATAGAAATATTTCCCTGTCTTTCCCTTGAGAAGGTAGTCTTGCGCGAAGCTCACAAAGTCGGGATCCAGCTTGAATTCCCCCTCGGTGAGATAGACGTCCCGGGTGTTCTCGTATTCGTAAAGGAGGGCGTCGGGATATTTCTCCATAATCTCCCTGTACACGCCGTCCTCAATCAGCTCCTCCACCGTGACATAGGCGCCGCCCTGCATGGAATCCCGCACGCCGGAGGTCTTGGTCATCACATTGTCGATGCCCGCCTCGGCCAGCATGTCGAAGTAGGTGAGAATGGCCCGCTTGTCGATACCCAGATCCACCCGGTGCGCCACCGCCGTCCGTTCTATCCAGGGATTTGTCTCGGCCTTCTCGGCATAGGTGACCAGGTAGCCCTTCTCTTTGGCGATGCTGCGGTAGGCTTTGGACAGCTCCACATAGCTTCCCGACCGCAGGAAGCGGAAACGGACCTGCCTGTCCTCCTTCCACACGTCCTTGTCGCCGGTGAAGGCGATGACGGGCAGGAAGCCCTGCTTCTCCCCGATCTGGGATTGGGGATAGACCACCGTGGCGTTGACGGGGGTGTCCACCACGGCCAGGTATCCGCTGCCGGCCGCCGCATCCACGCCGCCGTAAAAGCCCATGTTCAGGCCGCCCGCGCAGTAAAACTCCGAGATGGTCAGCCGCTTGTTCAGCTCGCTGGCTAAATCGGTGGAGGTGAGCAGAAGCCCCGAATCCTTGGGCAGCATCCACTGGAGGGAGTCGCTGCCGTTATGAAAGGCGGGAGGATATTGGATACGCTCCTCAAAGGGGGCGTTTTTATCGGCCATGGTCAGGGAATACCGCAGGGTATTGTCCTCGTCAAAGGAGATGGCGCAGTCGGCGGCAGGCAGGCCCGCCGCGGCGCGGAAGTCGCTGTTGACCTGGAGGCGCAGGGTGTCGCCGTCTTTACGGGCCCCAGTTATAGTCACAGGGGCGGCGGCGGTCTCCTGCCCCACCAGCTCCAGCTTTTCCACTG